>NZ_JBHZPF010000067.1:0-23086 GCF_042787975.1 Peribacillus sp. YIM B13482 | reverse complement strand
GGCACGCCGCCAGCGTTCGTCCTGAGCCAGGATCAAACTCTCCGAAGAAATGTTTGACTTGCTCATTTTGCTTTTTTAATAGTGTGTGCTCACTTAAAATTTAACGTTGGCGCTTTGTTTTGTTCAGTTTTCAAAGAGCAATATTTTCCATCGCTTATTCAGCGACTTAATTAGTGTAACACCTTTCGAACTCCATGTCAACAACAAGTTTTATTTTCTCTTGCTTGCCTTCACTGTCTCAAGCGGTGTATTTAATATATTAGCACCTGCATGTAGACAAGTCAATTAAATCTTTAAAAATTCTTTGTTTTTTCAAGAACTACCACCTCCTTCTATATAAACACTGTTTCATTTTATTTTGAAGCATAAAGATTTTAATATCCCAAATGCCCAGCCCTGCTAATGAATAAACAAAAACAGAAGGGCAGCTAATTATAGCCACCCTCCTGTTCTTGAATGTTTATTTGCCGATAGAAATTACATCCGCTTCTTCCCTGTCTACATTCCCCGCCTTTTCAATCTTCACACTTTCACCCTCCGAAAGGTTGGTAAAGACGATTGGCGTAATTATAGAAACTGCATTGTTTTTGACATATTCTAAATCAACTTTAAGCAACGGCTGTCCGCTTGTCACTTTGTCTCCTTGAGCGACAAGTGCTTCGAAGCCTTTGCCTTCCAACTTAACTGTATCGATCCCGACATGTATTAAGATTTCACGTCCAGCATCGGAAACGATACCTATTGCGTGCATAGTCGGGAATAGGTTAACGATCGTACCATCAACAGGAGAAACAACCAATCCTTCCTCCGGCAAAATGGCAAACCCATCACCCATCATTTTTTCAGCAAAGACTGCATCAGGCACTTCCGTAATCGGTTTTAATTCGCCTTTAATAGGTGAAATAAAGCGCTCGGAAACTTCTTCCGTCCGTAAAGGTTTCGGGACGATATCCTCGATTTGTTTTTCCACGCCCTCTTCAGGAGACGCTTCTACTTTACGAGGCCTTTTTCCATCGATAATATCCTTCATTTGCCCTTTGATCGTTTCTGAACGAGGTCCGAAGATCGCTTGGATGTTATTGCCAACTTCCAGCACTCCAGCGGCTCCAAGTTTCTTCAACCTATTTTTATCAACGTTACCGATGTCATTCACCGATACACGAAGACGGGTAATGCAAGCATCTAAGTGAGAAATATTTTCTTTCCCACCCATAGCATCCAAGATATCCCCAGGTAGACTTCCGGCTGTACTTGCAGATCCCCCAGTTTCATCGTCCTCTTCCACTTCACGACCAGGAGTTTTAAGGTTAAACTTCCTTATTGCAAATCTGAATCCAAAGTAATAGATAAGTGCAAAGACTAAGCCAACCGGGATAACAATCCAAGCATTGGTTTGAGGATTAATTAAACCAAACAGTACGTAATCGATCAAACCACCCGAGAACGTCATCCCGATTTTCACATTCAGTAAATGCATGGTCATGAAAGATAGACCTGCAAACAGACAGTGGATTCCGAAAAGTACAGGTGCAACAAATAAGAAAGCAAATTCAAGTGGCTCAGTAATCCCAGTCAAGAAAGATGTAAGTGCCGCCGAAGCCATCAAGCCTCCGACTATTTTCTTTCGTTCCGGTCTTGCTTCATGATAAATGGCCAAAGCTGCAGCCGGCAACCCGAACATCATGAATGGATACTTACCAGTCATGAAAGTACCTGCCGTTAAATTCTGTACGCCATCTTTAATTTGCGCCATGAAGATGGCCTGGTCACCTCTGACTGGCGTTCCCCCGCCTTGAGGGATATAGCTGCCAAATTCAAACCAGAATGGCGAATAGAAGATATGATGCAACCCAAACGGAATTAACGCACGTTCCACAACCCCGAACACGAAAGCTCCCAGTGTCAGGTTAGCACCTAACATATTTTCGGAAAATGCATTTAATCCCGATTGAATCGTTGGCCAAATCAAAATCATCAACAACCCAAGAATAACTGCGCTTGCAGCTGTTACAATGGGTACAAAACGTTTACCTGCAAAAAATCCTAAATATGAAGGCAGTTCAATTTCATAAAATTTATTATACATAACAGCAGCCATGACACCGACAATAATACCGCCGAACACGCCAGTTCCCAACGTCGGGATACCCAGAACATTGCTGTACACCGCACCATTATTCTCAATGTCGGCAGCGTCAATTCCAAGGACAGTTCCCATCGTCACATTCATAATCAAGAACCCGATAATCGCCGCCAGCCCGGCAACACCCTCTCCACCAGCTAGCCCAATCGCGACCCCCACAGCAAACAACAAGGGAAGATTCCCAAAAATAATATTTCCGGCATTCTCCATGACCGATGCGATCATTTCAACTCCGCCACTCGCAAGAAACGGGGCGATATCCAATAAAGTCTCGTTTTGCAATGCATTACCAAACGCAAGCAATATTCCGGCCGCTGGTAAAATGGCTACTGGAAGCATCAAGGCTTTTCCGATTTTTTGCAAAACACCAAACAACTTCTTAAACATAGGTTTTCCTCCTCTTTACTGTTTTTCCATGCTAATAAAACGGTTACATTTAATGATGGAATTCATCTTCCCACGCAACAGAGTTCTAATACAAAAAAGGCATAAGCAAAGATAGGATTGAAATGAAAATTCAGGTATATAATACCCTCTTTCATAACAATCATTCTCCTCACTTATGCCTGATCGAATCAGTAACACGTAAGTTAATGTATTTTTATTTTATTTTCTTTTGTAATCGTTGGATATGCATCGTTAGATAGACAGCTTCCGCATCACAAACCGGTTCGCCTAATTTCTGTTGCATAATTTTTATTAGCTTCCATGAGATATTGTAACACAAGGGATATTCTTCTTTCAATAGCAATGCAATTTTTTCAGGTTCATCTACTTTTTCCCCAGCCAACACCCTGTCTATCATGAATCTTAAATGACGGACCAAACGTGTATAGTCAATGCTTTCCTTATTAATTTGTACGTTGAGCTGTTCCTCAACGACTTGGATAAGATGGTAGATTAATTGTGAGTGTTGATTGACTTCCGATAAGTCTTTATTTGCTATTGCACTATGAATATGAAGCGTAATAAAACCGATTTCCCCTTGGGGAAGGCCTATGCCTGTCTTATCCTGAATTAAGTCGATTACATCAACAGCAATATCATGTTCAAACGGATAAAGGGTTATCGTTTCTTTCAAGAATGGATTTTTGATAGTCATTCCTTGTGAAACACGCTGAAGGGCGAACAGTAAATGATCAGTTAAACCGACATGTATATGTTCATTGAGTTTTCCAGTTACTCGATCGTTAATGAGATGAATGGATTCTATGATGGCAGCTTGAAGACTTTGATCGATCTGCGGTAAAAGTTTTTTATAACTTTCCTGTTCCTTAACATTTTTTAGAACGAATGTTTTTTCCGCAAGTTCCGGACTTAATTCTTCGCCTTTCTTTCGGTTAAAGCCTAAGCCCTTTCCAATAGAAACTACTTCACCATACGACGGATGCGTGGCAATCACCACATTATTGTTCAAAACCTTTTCAACGATAAAACCATTCATTTTTCTCCCTCATTTTTTCCCAAAGTCATCCCAATGCCCCATACAGGATAAAGTACTTAGTACTTAGTCCTTTTACTATACACGATAAGACCTTTCTCTTACAACATGAAAGAAGAGCCCCAAAATCAGGGCTCTTCTAACTTACTCGCATTATTACTTCAAGAAAATGAAATATAGAAGGAAGACGACTCCAAGTCCCCACATGATTGGGTGAACTTCTTTAGCCCTTCCTTTCATCGACATAGTGATCGGATAGAAGATGAATCCACAAGCTATCCCTGTCGCAATTGAATATGTCATAGGCATCATGATAACGGTAAAGAAGGCTGGAACCGCAATTTCAAACTTCTGCCAGTCAATGTTTTTAAGTGAAGATGCCATTAATACTCCGACTATAACCAATGCCGGCGCAGTCACCGCAGATGTCACCACTGAAAGAAGCGGGAAGAAGAAAAGGGATAGGACAAACAGTAAACCTGTTACTACAGCAGCAAATCCACTTCGAGCACCAGCAGCAACACCTGATGTAGACTCTACATATGATGTAGTGGTGGATGTACCAAGAATTGCACCTGAAACGATGGATAATGAATCAGCTAGTAATCCTTTTCCCACTCTAGGAAGTACATTATCCTTCATCAGTCCAGCTTGTTGCGCAACAGCCACTAACGTACCGGCTGTATCAAAGAAAGCTACGAACAAGAAAGTCAATATCACGATTAACATTTGACCAGTGAAGAGATCACCGGGATTTCCGAGGGCATCGAACGCAACCCCGAATGTTGGCGCTATGCTAGGAACGGCACCGATTATTTTCTCCGGCACCGGAACTTGTCCAAAGATCATTCCTGCAATGGCCGTAATGACCATTCCTATGAACACGCCGCTTTTGACGCCTTTCGTCATCAAAATGACGGTTACGACAATTCCGAACACAGCCAATAAAGTATTTCCTGATGTCAAGTCGCCCAGTCCGACAAGTACACTGTCATCATTCGTGATGATTCCAGCATTCTGAAACCCTACAAAGGTAATGAATAAACCGATACCGGCTCCGACAGCGTATTTCAATTCGACCGGAATTGCATTAATGATTTTCTCACGTATTCCCGATAGGGAAAGCAAAACGAAGATTATACCTGAAATCAATACCCCCGTTAAAGCTGTCTGCCAAGGAATCCCAAAACCAAGTACAACGGTAAAAGCGAAGAAAGCATTCAATCCCATGCCCGGGGCAAGCGAGATTGGATACCTGGCTATAATTCCCATCAATATCGAGCCAATTGCGGCAGCTAAGGCGGTAGCGGCAAAAACCGCTCCGTAGTCCATTCTCAATTCATCCGGATAGTCCTCAATGCTTTGTAAAGTCAGCATCACAGGGTTAACAACCAGGATATATGCCATTGAAAGGAACGTAGTTAGTCCGCCAAGTATTTCACGGCGATAATTAGTTCCCAGCTCATTAAACCGAAAATAGTTTTTCATTATGAGTCTCCCCTATCATAAAATCATAAGCCAACAGAAAATGCCCCATTCACTTTTGAACGGGGCTTGACTGCGGTCATGTAAAGAAGTGGCGGTTTATCCATAACTCGCCAATCCATACACATCGTAGTCAAGCCGTTCACGGCAGCTTGGTAGAAACTTTTGGGCCATATCCCCAATATTATACGACAATTATGTTTTTTTATTATTATAGGTATAGTGTACCAATCACTAAAATAATCGTCAATATACCAAACGAATATCTTTTATGTAATTTTAGGCAATGTTCGCTTTTCGCTATATATCCCTTACTTATTATGGCTATATATTCGCCAACATACGGGAAATGTAATTAATCTACATATTCAAATATTATTTTAACCAAAAAAAAATCAGTGAAGGAAAATTCCTTCACTGATTGGATGATCAATCTTCTATTCCCACTCGATAGTTGCAGGTGGCTTAGACGTAATGTCGTACACGACGCGATTTACATGGTTTACTTCATTAACGATTCTCGTCGAGATGATTTCAAGTACATCCCATGGGATTCTCGCCCAATCGGAAGTCATTCCGTCAATGGATGTAACCGCTCGGATCCCGATTGTGTAATCGTACGTACGGGCGTCGCCCATTACCCCTACACTACGGATGTTAGGAAGCACTGTAAAGTACTGCCAAATTTCACGTTCCAAACCATTCTTTTTAATTTCTTCACGTAAGATATGGTCAGACTCACGAACGATTTCAAGTTTTTCATCTGAAATTTCGCCTAATACACGAATGCCTAAACCAGGACCTGGGAATGGTTGACGCCAAACGATTTCATCTGGAATGCCCATTTCACTTCCAAGTGCACGCACTTCATCCTTGAATAAAGTGTTCAATGGCTCGATCAATTTAAATTGCATATCTTCCGGCAAACCGCCAACGTTGTGATGCGATTTAATTGTTTGTGCAGTAGCCGTACCACTTTCAATAATGTCTGTGTAAAGTGTTCCCTGAGCAAGGAAATCAATGCCTTCGAGCTTCGTTGCTTCGTCATCGAATACGTAGATGAATTCGTTGCCGATGATTTTCCGTTTTTGTTCCGGATCTGAAACGCCAGCAAGTTTCGATAGGAAACGTTCTGATGCATCGACCTTGATTACGTTCATATTGAAGCCCTCACTGAATGTTTCCATTACACCTTCGGCTTCTCCTTTACGTAGTAATCCATGATCAACGAAAATACATGTTAACTGATCGCCAATCGCTTTATGAATCAAAACAGCAACAACGGATGAATCCACTCCGCCACTCAATGCGCATAACACTTTTTTATTTCCGACAGTTTGACGGATTTTCTCCATCTCGACTTCAATGAAGTTCTCCATTGACCAGTCACCTTTGCAACCACAAACGCCGAATACGAAATTTTTCAAAATGTCATTTCCATAAACTGAATGACGGACTTCCGGATGGAATTGTACGGCATACAATTTACGTGACTCGTCACTCATGGCCGAAATTGGGCAAGATGGGTTCGTTCCATCAATCTTGAAACCTTCAGGCGTTTCCACCACTAAATCACCATGGCTCATCCAGACGATTTGTTCTTTCGGCAGATCACTGAATAACTTGGACTCATTTTGGATAGCAAGTGCCGCTTTTCCGTATTCACGGTTTTTCGCTGGTTCCACTTTTCCGCCAAAATGTTTAGTCATAAGCTGCATGCCATAACAAATACCGAAAATCGGTAGGCCCATTTCGAATATGCGTTCATCACAACCAAATGCAGTTGCATCATAAACACTATTCGGGCCCCCTGAGAATATTATTCCCGTTGGGTTCATTTTCTCGATTTCCTCTACAGTAATTGTATGAGGATGAAGCTCACTGTACACACCAAATTCACGGATACGACGAGTGATCAATTGGTTATATTGGCTTCCGAAATCAAGTACTACGATCATTTCCTGGTTCTTTTGCAATTCTGTTTTCCCCGGCACAAACGTCACCTCTATTAATGTAATTCACTCATAAAATCGAGTGATACTTTCTTATAAAAAATATTATCATAAAAAAAGAAAAACTAAAAATCCACCCTCAAAAATACACAAAAAGTATAGACGAAGGCAGATTTTCAGCTTTCCTGTTAAAATCCGCCTTCATAGTCAAATCATTTACGGTGATTCGGTAGAAACTTTCGATCCATATTATCGAGGATATATGAAGGATATATTAGTTTAAGTTAGTTTTTGTTATTGTATCAATATAATAAAAACCTGGTCAAGAGCTAGTTTTTCTCATTAAGCTTTCCCAACCCTTTTGAAAGTGTTTCCATTCGCGATCTTCCACGTCTCCACGATATATCATTAACTCGTATGCAGCCGTCAATTCACTCATCTCATCTGTATCGTACACTACATCCACATAGGCGGCATACTCCCTTAAAGTTTGCCCCTCCGGACGAACTAAACCTGCTCGCTTTAATTGTTTCAGTAATATTAAATATGCTTTCGTAAAACGAGCACCTGATTTGTTTCTATAATGAAGAATCTGCAGATATGGAATCCACTTCCTTCTGGAAAAATAACCTATTGAAGCAAGAATCATTACACTTAACAGTGTGATGGCAGTCCATTTTAAGAGCCCTTCCATGCCCCCAATACCCATTTTGCCTGATGATTGAGTTTCCCTATCGGGTGTATTCTGGCGTTCCCTGGTCTCTTTCTTTGTTTGTCCTTCCTTAGTTGGGCCAGAGTTCTTGATCTCTTCCTGTTTCAATTTCGAATCGTAAAACTCAACTTCCCCATCGAAACCCTTTGTCGGCTCGAAGGGGACCCAGCCTATCCCTGAAAAATAAACCTCGGCCCAGGAATGTGCATTATTATTGGTCACCTTATAAACGGATTCACCATCATGGATTGATTTTTCCCCTTCCGTATAGCCCTTTACCCACCTGGCAGGTATATTGGCGGCACGAAGTAAAACGACCATTGCACTTGAATAATTATCACAATAACCTATCTGCGTCTCGAATAAAAATTGATCTACATAATCTTGATTTGTCTCCGGATACGGAATATCGTCCTTTGAATAAATGAATTCAGGTCCGTCAAAATAATCCTCTATTGCTTTTGCTTTATCGTACCAATTCGATTCATTTTTTGTAAGTCGGGATCCCAATTCGTAGATCCGGTTTGGCAATCCATCTGGAAGCTGTGTGTTTTTTTCCATTAACAAATCCATCGATTCGTCAGGTTCTGTGGTTTTCCTTAACTCAGCTATATCAAAACTCGGCATATCATAGACCAGCTCATACTCTTTCATGACCAGTCTTTCGCCATTTTCCCGTTCAGAAATGACCTTGTCCATACCCTGATAATATTTGAAATCGATTCCGCTTTTGGCCTCAATCTTTTTTAAATACCCGGACTGCGGATGAATTATATGGGAATATGATTCCGTCATGGACAGTTTTGCTGTCATTTCTTCTGTTCTAACCACTTTAGAAACGTCATAAATATTTAATGATGCCATATCCTGACCGTTGGAAAAAGAGTGAAAGTCCTTTTCCTGTATGGAAACCCATCCTTTCCCGGTATAAACATCCTTGTTCTCCACTTTCCAATAATGTCCTGCAGGTGCATTATTATAAAAAACCGTGGAACTATCTGGCTCTATCGAACCGCCAAGATCCGAATCGTCTTCATCATATCCGACACTTTTCCCCTTCGAACTACCGTCTTCTTTCAGGGCTTTATCAGAATAAGAAGTAATATAAGGCACTGGGTCCGGCCACTGCGGAGAGAGTTTTGGGGCACCGAAACCAACAAGGACACTTACCGATATCATTCCGGTCAGCATCAAGATCCATTTATTTATGGAAACCATCGGAAACCTAATCATCTCCTGTATCGTTAGACGCAGCAGGGACAGCAGACCGAGCATCAAGAACCCGATGCTGATGATTCTTATCATTGCCTTATCCCCCACATAGGGAGTGAATGTATCTAGTACAGAAATGAAAATCACCGTTAACATAAAAAAGAAAAAGATGCTTTGCCTCACCATCACCCAGTAATGGATCAAATACGATACAAGCCAAAGAAGGGTAAAAAACAGAAACGTCCGAAATGGATTTGTTATCAATTCCCAATTCCCATCGTATATATACCCTAGGTTTCCCGAAAAACCCACTAGAAATCCTTTCAACCATGATAATTGAAATAAAGCGGTTTTCGAATGAAGGAACTGTAAAGAAATCATTATATAAGCACTAATGAGAATAAACCGGATTGACCAATGCACGCGGAAATAGTGCAGCAGTAAGGAAAAAATCAAAAATAGTACAAAAATGATGATATTCCCTGTATCGGTGAGTTTATCGACAGGCCTTAACCACTCAGTGATCAACAACAGACCAAAGATATATAGGAGGACATGCATGAACCTTTCCAACTTTTCGGTAGTGACTTTCATTCCGCCATCACCTCTGATAAATCACACTTTAGTTGGCCATGTTCAAAAAAGCTAACCTTTATCCCCCTCGAGACTGCTGTAGATCTTGACATTTTTTCCTCATCAGTAAGATCTGCCGGTTTCTTCACACATAACATCAATCCATTATTAGCAAGGGAAGCACTCAACATGTCCACCTTTTCTAAGGTTAAGTCTGAAACAATGAATATCACAGCAGCGTTTGCCGGAAGGATCCCCTTCCATATCTTTTCGTTCAATGCGTTTACCTCACTTGGTTCTTCTTTAGCAAGTCGGTAAAAAATCTTTCGTCTATGGTTATTGCCTGCTCCTGTCGGTATGATTACCCTCGATCCCATACTTGCATACCCGATCTCCATGCCTTTTTTTAACATGGCATGTGCGATGGAAGCCGTCATTACAATGGATTCTTCTAATAAACCCGAAGGCTTATTATCAAGCATGATGAATAAATCCCGGTTTTTCTGCACTTCGAATTCCTTCGTCATGATTTCACTCGTTCTAGCCGTCGCCTTCCAGTTAATCCATGACAACTGATCCCCTGGCTGATACTTCCTTACCCCGGAGACCACTGAATGTTCCCGTTGTGTTTTCTTTGTTGAACCCACCGCCCCCTGATTGAACACTCGATCAAGATCATTGTAGGCAAGCTCATGATATGGAGGGAAAACAGTTATTTTCAAAGGTGAGCTATATATCGCCTCCTTTTCAAAGAGCCCGAAAAAATCCCCTATCCTGAAGCGGATCGATTGAAACGAATGTTCTCCGCGTGGCAAGTTTTCCAATGTATATGACATACTGAAGGTACGCTTGAACCCCGGAAAGATCATTATTTTCCTTTGGAATCCGCTATCTTCCATCCTCTGAGGCAATTCCTCCTCTACCAACATGAATAATAGGGGCATTAGGTTTTCACGGGTAAATGTCAAGACTATTTCAACAGAATCGCCTGCATGGCATTCCCGTTTATTGCTCTTTCTCTCAACGGTAAAGGCATGCAGCGGATAAAACAGCAGAATCGCAGCGTAAGTAGAAAATGGCAAAAACGAATAAAAAATAAACCAACTGACAAAACCACCTTGAAACATTGCAAAGCAAAAGGTAACGGCCATGAGTGATAGCAGTCCGATCACACTCCTATTTCCCCTTGAAATGCTGATGAATTTGCCCATTAAGTCACAACCCGCTTTACAGGCACTTGAGTCATCGCGACAATTTCATGTATCACCATCCCGGCATCGAATCCATCATAATTCGCTTCAGGTTTCAAAATAAGCCGGTGGGAGAATACGAATGGAACTAAATATTGAACATCATCCGGTAGAACATAGTCCCTGCCCTGGATCAAAGCGTATGCTTGGGCTGCCTTCATCAACGCTATCGATCCACGCGGGCTTACCCCTAAATAAACCCCTTCATGCGTACGGGTTTGATTCGCCAATTCAACAATATAACGTTTTATTGTATCATCCACTATCACCGCTTTTACCTCTGCCTGTAATGATATCAATTCATCTATGGTGATGACGGATTCCAGCTCTTCAAGAGGTGCCATATATTGAGCCCTATGAAGTACCTCTATCTCTTCTTCCACACCTGGATAGCCAATGTTCATTTTTAATAGGAATCTATCCAATTGGGCCTCTGGAAGCGGATATGTTCCCTCGTACTCAATGGGATTTTGTGTCGCCATTACGAAAAAGGGCTTATCCAATCCTCTTGTGATACCATCAATCGTCACACTTGCCTCTTCCATGGCTTCAAGCAAGGCAGACTGCGTTTTAGGCGAGGTCCGGTTAATTTCATCGGCTAAAATAATATGGCCCATTATCGGTCCTGGCCTAAAAATGAATTCTTGTTCCTTAGGATTAAAGATCGAAACACCCGTTACATCAGAAGGCAGTAAATCAGGCGTGAATTGTATACGCTTAAAGCTTGCACCAATTGATTTTGCCAGCGCCCTTACCATGACTGTCTTTCCCACACCCGGAACATCTTCCAATAAGACATGTCCACCGGAAAGAAGTGCCACGATGCTTAGTTCTGCTATATCCCGTTTTCCGACAATCACCTTTTCGATATTACCCAGAACCATTTCAAGTTTCTGATTGACCTGCTTATAACTCATTCTCTACCTCCTGAGATTTCCCTATCACCATTTCATACCTTTTCTATATCAATGCCAACACGCTGCTTACATTAAGATCCAATTAAACCTTACATTGTAAGTTTACTAGATATTCAGTAATCCATAAACGAATTTCTCTAAATATATTAATACTGCTTAATGAATAAGGTATGGCAAACTATTGCTAATAGGTGCTGCCTTGTCAGCTTATTAGGGAATTCAGTTTAAAACCGAAGCTGTTTCCGCAATTTTTTCTACTAAAGATACATAGATGCCCGATGCCGGCCAAACCTCTTGGTCGGCTTTTTGTTTTGCTGCAAAAAGCGATACGGAGGTCATTCACCCAACTACGATGATGTGTATGGAGATATCGGGCAGATCGCAAAAGTCATGGGCGTTACCGAAGAAGGGGGTAAATTAGTGAAGGATATCAAATCCAAATTGCAAGTGTCGAGGAAAAAGTGGAAACTTTAAATGAAAAGGAACAAACATAATTTGAAATTAGGTCTGCTCCGGAAATCCATACACCAGGAGGGAAACCTTCCAACAAAAAATCTTTAACACTGCTGGCATTAAAAACATCTTTGATGACCAAAAAGGCTGGGTTAAAGTATCCGATGAAGAAATCGTCAAGAGGAACCATAAATCCATCATTCCCACTGCCACGTTTGCAGAAGATGCTGTTGATGAAATTAAATCGTGTACAGGCTGGGAAGATATCAATGCCGTAAAAAATGATGACACCCATTTACTTGATGAAATATCATATCACGTCCTGGACCAAGGATCGGGGAAGCTGCTGAACCCGCAGCAAAAACCGCTTATCCCGACCTGGTCAAATAACTCAGAAAGAAAGGATGCTCCGGTCATTAGGCAATAAATCTACGATACATGATCTATTTATCTTAAGGAATTAAAAATGCACCAACTTCATTTCTTTCTTGTTTATACTAAAATGAATGCAATCCACTCATAAGATATAAGAGGTACTGATGAACATGTATAAAAAATTCTTCATTTTGATCTTCGCAGCCGCCCTTCTTTTAGGGCTTATTAAAACCATTACGGATATGTAGCAAAAACAGCCCGAGTCCTGACATTAGTCAGGACTCGGGCTGTTTTCATTTTCGTTTAACCTCTCCATTAAGTTTCCCCATTTTCGGGATAAGGATAAAAAACAAACAAACAACAGATAGTGCCAAAACGATGCCGAGCAATATCGTCAGGTCAAAATTAAGGGAAGGCTCTGTTTCTTCTTCACTTCTCGTTCGAATGCTGACTTCCGAGAATAATCCAAGCTGTTCTGATTTTGAAGCGATGGTATTATTTTGATTCTTCGTTACCGGAGAAAGAAACAGTGAATCCTTCACCGAATCCATGACATCATATTTCCCTCTTTCAAAAGTAAGGTCCTTTTGTTCTTCAGGCAATCTCCGCTTCTGTTCCAACAATCCTTCCTCATGGAAATATTCCGTTTGAATATCAATATCATTTTCTTGATATTCATTGGGCTCCACCATGGGTTCCTCTTCTGCCCCGCCATGCGGTGTATGGCTAAAGAACATGAAGAATAAGACTGCCATTACGTATTTAATCCACTTCATGGGCCATTTCTCTTCTTTCTGTAAGACGCTTCACTATATATGGAATGACCGTTCCAATAAGCGTCAGTACAATCAAAATGATAATAGCCGGAATGAATGCCGACTGATTACCAAATTGAATGGACATGTATACGTCTGCAACCGGGTGGCCGACATTGAAATTAGGCATGATTAAATCCAATAATGGAATGGTAAAGAAACTGATCAAACCAATCACAAGGATAGAACCGACAAACGGCCCAATTGAGAAGGCAAGCCGGGTAAACGCTGAACAGAAGAATAAAAGCAGGACAGTGAAAACCGTCCATTTAATCTCTTGCATATCTCCCAGTGGATAAATCTTTAAACCATATATGCTGATTATTAAACCTACGCTCAGATTCAATAAGGTAAACAAGGCCGCATGGACCATCATTGGCATGGTTTCATAATGATGCAGGAAGAAACCGATCAATAACCCAGAAATGAGTATGATCACCAACATGACAATTGGCGGGATATTGACCTTTTCCTGATGAAGGACTTCCCCGCTGATTTGAACGGGATTCGCCAAATATTCATACACATACCCGTTCTGCTGATCATCGACTAGAGTGTTGTTCAAGACACTATATACGTCCGTCTTGACTTTTACGGTTGAGTCTACATTTTGGGACCAATTATCATTAAGCTGATCGGCCCTTTCCTGTACGGACCCCACTTTCGCTTGCAGGTCTGCTGTTTCCTTCGTAACCGTGTCTTGTCGTTCCGCTACAGAATTGACAAGGGCGGAAATGAAGCCGACAGTTGTTGCCGTATTGTCTTGAAGTGAGACAAACATTTCACCATCAAGGTTCACTGGAGGTTCCGTCCCTATTTCAGGATCTCCCATATGATCTGATAAATTGGCAGATACTCCTTGAGCCCGTTCGGTAATTGCCGCCAATTCAGCTAAAGTTGCTTTCTGCCCTGATTCGACGTTTGCATCATATTCCTTCATATAACCCATAATGGAGTCGGAGAACATCCGAAAGTTTTCATTGACTCCTGCCAAACTTGCTTTGACGAGTTTTGCTTCTTCATCTACATTTCCGGAAACCCCAATTTTCAAGTTTTCCAATTCTTTTATATTGGCTGCAAAAACCTTATCTACATTTGCTTCCGTGACTCTTTCAGCCAATTCTCCATAAGATGAGAGTGAACCATAATAGGCAAGGAGGGTAGTTGAATCCCGGTTAGTGATAGGTTTTTCAAAGGCCTTCACCAACATTGCCCGCCTTTCTCCCCCCACTTTTTCAAGGAGTGCCTGTTCGAGATTCTTGATCTCTGTGATGGTCTCGTCGATTGTCATACTCTGGATATCCTGTAATTTTTGAATATCTTCCTGTGACTTTTTCCACTGATCACCTAAATCCTTATAATTCGTGCCAAGATCATTATAATCAGTCTGTAATTGCGTAAACTGCGCAAGCAGATCATTATATGAATCTACCAGTGTATTAAATTCCGTTATCACTTCATTATAATTTCCCGTTCTGCCGTTTACCGTTCCGCTAAGATTATTGATTTCAGTTTGGAGTTCTGCTGTAAGAATATTGATTTGTTCAGCAGTTCCTTCACTCCCCTCTGCCGGCACCAAACTTTCAAGTGCCGTGTTAATGCCATTTATTTGATCCAGCAGTCCCTGTAGCGACAGTTCATCAATCGGGTCCTTCTTTGAAGGAGCAGCCTCCGATTCACCTTTACCCGTTTCCGTTTCAATATCTTCTATAGATGTCGTTCCTTCACCAATAATTCCCCCATCACCAGAGCTGCCTGCAAGATTTCCTCTTTGCATAAGCAAGGTAGACTGAAGGTTTTCAAGACCCGCCTCTTCAGATTGTTTGAATTGTTCAATCGAGCTTTGTTGATCTTGGGTGATTTTCGTAATTTGTTCTACTTGTTTGTCTTTCATGCTTGTTGAAAACTCTTCCAATTCATTATTACTAGAATCAAGTTTCTGCTGCATGACTTCAACATTCCCATTAATGCCTTGGTCATTTAGACTGTATTTCGTATTCATCCCTTGCTGAATCTCTGGTACAGATTGGTTCCCCTCATTCAACACCTTGTCATATGATTGTACACTGTCCATGATAAGCTGCTGATTTTGGGCCGAGGTTTTCTCAAAAAGGTTACTTTGAGCTTTTTGATATTCCTCAAAAGAGGCTACATCCTTCACAAAGGAAGCCATCTGGGCTTTAGTGTTCCCTATTTCACCCATTATTTCATTACCCGTTTTCCCAGCATCCTTCGTCTGGGCAAAGACTCCTTCAAGCATGTCCCTATGTTGTTTGATTTCCCCAGCAAGGCTTTCCGAGCTTGGAGTATAAAACTCATACATTGTGTTTTGAAAAGCGATTTCTTTAGCAAGGACATTATCGAACTTCTTACGGATGTCCTCGACTGATTGGGAAACGTAACTCCAATACTGTGTTGAAATATGCTTATTCATTTTATTCTTTGTCTTTTCTAATTCCTTTTGTACCTTCTCCATATTCTCTGCATTCAAACTTGTTTGTACCTTGTACTTAATTCCCGCCTTAACAGGCTGCTCATCATCGAACGTATAAATATTCTCTGAAAAATCAGACGGGAAATATATAACTGCATCATACTTTTCATTTTCAAGTCCACTTTCCGCCGTACTTCTGTTAACCACAAACCACTCATATTCAGAATCCTTGTCCAAGGTAGTAACTAGCTCTGAACCCACGTATATGGGATTGTTGTTAAATTCAGTGCCATTATCTTCATTGACAATCGCGATTTCACGAGAGGCCGTTTCTGTCTTTTTCATTGGATTTTGGCCAATATAAGAAAAAAACAGGATGGGCAGCGCTAAGATCACCAGTATTTTACCGATTAATAGCATCGGTTTTATTTTTTCAGACACTCTCTTGCACTCTCCTTCTATATTCACTTAGAGGAATTTGGATTTTACTTTCCTGACCGTTTAGTACAAAATATCCGTAACCAGGCTGAATTTCTTCTTCTTTTCTAGAATAGGAGAGCGTATACAAGCTTTGGTCTGATTTTTTAAGAAGCAAAACAGCCTGTCTGACTTGTTTCAATTCAGTTGTCAACGAATCATATCCCTTGGTGAAGTCGTTAGCATTTCCAGCGACGATCAGACTAAATCCTAGATGGCTGTACTGTTTCATCAGGCCACTGATCCTATCCTGAATCCTGCCGTCGATCGTTTGTTGAATCCTTGAAAGGCTATCTATGACAAATATGATGGATGGGAATTCCAGTTGCTTCATCGGTTTCATTTCCAATGCCGCTAGATATTGTCGTTCACGATCTTCAAAGATTTCGGTGATATGATCGAGCCATTCGGATATCTGTTCTTTCGTTTCCACATAACGTACAGTCTCAAAGAAAGCATATGAAGATAGTCCACGATCGACTCCGTCAAACAAACCAATTTCTCCAATTGTCTGTGTAAGCAACGATTCCAAGAGCACTTTAAGGACATTCGTTTTCCCTTTACGTGATTGTCCCACGACAAGCAAGAATGGATTGGAATTCAACTCCACGGAAACAGGCGTAACGCTCTCCTCTGAAAGCCCGATTGGAATTGAATCCTTCTTAATGGCTTGTGAGCAGTAACTCTTGAAGCTGCTGGAATCAAGACGTGCCGGTAACATCGGAATCGCCGGCGGTTTGGCCATTTCCTTATAATTAACCTTATGATCTGCCACGGCCTGTTTCATTTCTTCCAAAACGGCTATATCATCCGCTCCATCGGCTGGTAAATAAACCTGCGTGAGATAGGTTTGGTCCTTCTTCACCAGCGCCCTTCCCGGAACAGGTTCATTTTCATAGAGGGTCCTCCCCAGAACAGAATATTGTTCCGAACTGTCCATTAGGTAATGGACGACCTTCGTCTTAAGACTATTCATTAACGGCTGGCGAATCGCATTGATTCTCGTTGCCGTTAAAATCATGAAAATTCCAAGTGATTGCCCATCACGTGCAAACTGAATGAGCTGTGCTTCCTGGTCCTGCATTTCATCCTTCACTAAATCGAAATTGTCGACCACGATAAAAATGATCGGCAATTTATCCTCCACTAATGCGTTATAAAGCTTTATGTTACTAAGCTCCCTTTCTGAAAAAAGCTGCTTACGCCTTTCCATCTCCGCTTTCATGAACAACATGAATTTTTCAATTTTCCTTAACTCATCGAATCGAAAGTAATCCCCTGTGTGAGGCAACTGGCGCAATGGCAGTAAAGCGCTATTCCCGAAATCAAAAATGTAATAATGCAGTTCTTCAGGAGTGAATTGATCTGCAAAACTAAAGAGAAGGGTCAAAACGGTTGTTGACTTGCCGTATCCGGAAGAACCAAAAATCCCAACATTCCCATCCTCAATCCAGTTATAGATATAATTTGTCTGGCTCTGCAATTCGGGCTCATCCTTCATTCCAAGATGGAATTGATTCATCATCAGGCTTGTTTCAGTATTTCTCGATAGACGGTCTTGAAGAGGCTGAAGCCATGGGCTTGCCAACTTCTTAATCTTCATTTCTTCCTGCGTCTTCACAATATGATCCGCAACGGCTTCAATTTCACTTATCTTTTCCTTCCTCTTATTAGTGATTTGTTCCGATACATTTGAGATTTGGACAAGACCAAGGTCTGTGACGAATGCCACTTCATCCTCAGATCCAACCGTATCCTCTAAATATGGTGCACCGCTCCAAGCTGACTGAAACAGTTCATACACCTCATTATTTCCTACCTGCAAATATCCCCGACCGGTGACAGTAATATTTGCGGCATCACTATTTTTAAGAATTTCCTTACTATCATTGGCATCCTGCACTTTTAAGGAAATTTTAAAACGGGCATTGCTCCAAATCTGGTTATCAATAACACCGCCTGGCTTTTGCGTGGCAAGAATTAAATGAACACCCAAGCTCCGTCCAATTCTTGCCGTACTCACTAATTCGCGGATGAAATCAGGTTCTTCGTTTTTAAGTTCGGCAAACTCATCAGATATCAAAAATAAATGTGGTAACGGTTCATCCGCTTTGCCCTCTTTGTATAAATCCGTGTAATCATTGATATGATTGACTTCGTATCGATCAAACATGCGCTGGCGCTTCTTCAATTCGCTATTGATGGAGGCTAGTGCCCTGGCACTGAAGTTCTTGCTTCCCTCAATATTCGTAATGACTCCCAGCAGATGAGGGATCTGCCTGAATGGCTGTGCCATTCCACCGCCTTTATAATCAATGAGCAAAAAAGCAACTTCATGTGGATGATAATGAACGGCTAATGATAGGATGTAAGTTTGCAGTAATTCACTTTTCCCTGACCCTGTCGTCCCGGCAACCAATCCATGGGGGCCATGTGCCTTTTCGTGCAAGTTCAATTCAACCCTATCCGTTTTCCCTTTCAATCCAATCGGTACTGCCAAGGATTTGGAGGACTGATTGGTCCGCCAGTTTTGGCTGATAGGAAGCTCTTCCACTTCACGTGCTTTCAATAATTCCAGAAATGAAACCGTTTCTGGTATTGAATTGTTCATGCCCTTTTGATGATCTAGTGAACGCAGCGTACGTGCATATCGCTCATTTCCTTCTGATGTATGTGCATCAAGTGTAAAAGGAGTATGAACAGCCTTCGTTTGCCGGATGAGAATCTCACCTTCGCGATCATTTATATACTTCACAAGTGTATGGACATTTTCCGTCAAACACTCTTTTGCATCCGCAGCAAAAATCGTCGAGATACCTAAATCGTCTGTTTTACCTTCTAAATATTCCAATATGACATGCTCTGCAATTAAATTACGATCCGTGACAATAAAGACAAAATGGGGAGTGAATCTCGCTTTCCCTTTGTTCTCATCCATATCTCTTTCCCTCAATAGCTGATAAATCGAAGTCAGCAGCTGATCGCGTGATTGCTCATTGTATATAAAGCCTTTTGCATAGGCATGTGGCAGTTGAAAATGAGGGAGCCATTTCATCCATTCCCATTCTTGGTAATCCTTTTCCGGAAAAATGGCCACAAAACGAACATTATGATAACTATGAAAAAAGGACAGCTGTCCAATCAATTGTTGCAGTTCCCGTTTAACAATCGATTCCTTTCCGACAAGGCCCATCGATCCGCTTGATAAATCGATGGATAACGGAAGATCATCCAGGTTTTTGTATACATCCACAAGTTCCTGCGACTGCTCAAGTAAATCATCTATATCCCGGTTGGACATATCGTTACTATTTGCCGAAACCTCATAACTTGAGGGTACGGTCGCCGTTCCGATCTTAAAGTGGAGAGCGTCTTCACTCTCCAATGTTCTCTCCCAAATACGGTCGCTAATACTATCAGTTAGATGCTTCATCCTTTCAAAAGAAGGGTAATGATAGAACAGCACTTTCTTTTGCTTTTCAGACAGCTCTTGCAGTTCTTCCCTCTTCTGGTCTAGATACCTGGTATACACACGTTGACGTTTCTCATCTCTGAATTTTTGCTTCTTTTTGTCTTTAAAGTATTGAACCGTCGAGGTTACTAAAGTCGTTGTGAACATCACAATCGATATGATGATGAAAATGCCCCGAGGCTGAACGATCGTGATGACCCCCATGACAATAAGCATCATTAACGGCGGCATAAGGATTAACCATAACCCTCTATTATTATCTTCCGATTCTTGGCTTGGAAATGATATCGTCACTTTCTCATCTGGCAATTCATAGATCATCCTTGGTGTCCGGCGATATTGTGGATAGCTTTTCTTCATTTCAGAGATTGGCTTCTTCATTTTAGATAAAGTTGTTTCATAACTCTCCGCACTATGAATCATCAATAAGTCGCCTTCAATCAACCTAAGCACCATATTTGGCCAGCAAATCAGATCACCATTTTGAATGGGAGCAGCCTTCGTTACCTTTTCACCATTCAGGAAAAGCCTACTTTTTTCTTTAGGTATGAGAAGCCACTGCCCTTTATGAAGAACAAAGGAAAAGCCATTGCCAGGAACGGGTCCTTCTTTACGGAAGGTCGCTCCCTCCTTGGCCGATATAGTGATTTCTTTCAGGTTGCCAATATAATAGAGGCTTTCTTCCAATTCCCCTGCCGTATAAAAAATCTCGACCGTTTCTTCTCCTTCATGAAAGGTGAAGCTTTGGAATGGTTTTACATCGCCAAGCTTCTTTCCCTCCCTAAACACCTCATATTCATTAAGCCCATCATGCTTTCTCAGCTTAATGGATCCATGTTCAAAGGGAAGGGAATAGACGGTGATCGTATCCTGTTTTGATGGCCCTATCGTAAATGGACCGTTATGATTATCCTTGATCGTATAGGACTGGTAGGTCCCCTTAGAATAAATCCATAATAAACTCATTAAATCTCACCTCCGCAAAAGGCCCAATGCTCACTCTTTGCTTTTCTCTTTTTCTTCAATTGATTTTTTCGAGGAATCCTTACCTTCTTCTTTTACAGCAGGCTTTGCTTCCGCTTCACCTTTATCTTCCGCATTGGAATTTGTTGCAGGCTGGTTCTGTTCTTGCTGTTCCCCATTTTCCTCCATTTGCTTATCCAATTCCTCTTTTTCCTTTCTATATTGGGACAACTCAGTATCGACTTCTTTAATTTGCGTTTCCTTTTCTTCCCCGGAAAGTTTATCGTCTAACTTAATCTGTTCTTTCTGATTTACCAAACCATACATAATCAATTCGCGATCCTCCATGATTCTCGCCAAATCGATCGCGTCCTCATTCATGCCCCTGCCTATATATATCCAATATAGGAGATACTGGCTATCGGTTTGCAAAGTGATTGCATTTTCCACATTTTTCTTAGCGACTCCCTCCAACGGTTCGTAAGTGACATAGGACTTCGCCAGTTCATATTGAACGACATACGGCATATTTTTTGGGTCGTAGTTTTCCAAACGGTCAATGACTTCACTGTATTTTTGTTTTAAGAAGCTTTCACCGCTTTCTACATATGCATCCTGCCTAGGTTGGGAGAAGAATAGTGTGTAAATCGTAAAGAACATCAGTGGCACTAGAACGATCATCGTACCCAAAAGTGTATAGCGGCCGATTCTCCATTTTTTTTCAGGGATATGCACAAATGCCTTTTCTTCCTTCTCTAAAGCATCTATCCGTTTTTGAACGACCGTGGATAGTTCATCCCAAGTCCCCGCTGCCAATATACTTTTTGATTCGTTCGATAGTTTTAATGTTTTATAATAAAGCAGATACTCTTCGAAAGTATACTGACCATCCACGAATGCCGAAATCGTTGCCTTCGTTTCTTGAAATAGCTCATCATGATTATGCTCATATGGAGGCAAACTGTCTTTTACACCATAATGTAGGAAATATGGGGTCAAGCTTGGATCAAAAACGATATTTTCTGGACAGACGACTAGTTGCAGCCGAGTCAATTCATGATTTCTGATTTTCTTCACGATTTGATAAGACGATACCCATCGACCTAACAGGTTTCTATCTTTAGCTTTGGAAAAAACAAAAAAAGAGGCTGGTGGATTTACTCTGATCTGCACCTCGTCCTCTGTCACTTCTATATGTTTCTGGAGAGCATCATCCGCTTCATGAATAAGCTGTAATTCCAGTGGGTCTTGCATCGATAGTTTTGCCCGTTGGAAAACGAACAGATACCCATTATCATCCTTCACCATTGCAGCTTCTGTTTTTTTCTCCAGATATGGTTTCTCATCCATTCTATGTACTCCTTTACCCCTGCTAAAAGGGCTTTAGACTTTATTCCTATAACGAGCCCACACTTAATCCATTAGAGGATCTCAAGGCGGTCCCCCGACGTAATTCCGCTATCAAGCAGGGTATCATAACCTGAACATACAAACTCTTTATTCTTGACCCGCACCCAATATCCATCTTTAGGTGCAGTGGCAATATCCTTTACCTGCCATACAATTTCCACAACCTTCTTGATGGAGCGGTAATTCGAGACTTGCAAGTCAAATACTTCCCCTGTATACCTGTTTAAATCGATCGTAAGTTGAATATATATGGAAACCACCTCTTTTAAAAGCAAAAAAGCACCACGATCTTCATTAAGAGTCGCAGCGCTTTTTCCTAGAAAATTCTTTATCTCTTTGACCTAATGATTATCCGCGAATTTGACTGGCAATCTGATTATCTGTATCTTCAAGGATTTGAGCTGATTTATTCAATTGTTGAGAAACTTCATTCAACAAGCGTGCCATATCCATGAATGAAGGCTTCAATTCTTCATATTGTCCGATGAAAGCCTCACTCGAAGAACCTTCCCAAATACCTGTTAAATGATCTCTCATTTTATCTAAACGACCAATGATATCCGTTACCTGTTGGCTCTCATTATCATATTGCCTAGCTACATCTTTCAGTTCCGAAGGTGTTACGCGAATTTGTGACATAGAAAAACTCCTCCTTTAATCTTATATAGTACATTTTAATAGAACCATACATTTTCTGCCATATAAATAAAAATAAAGTCGAAAAATGGTAAATTATGATTATGGAAAAAACCTAAATATGGGATTATGAAAGTCTATGTACCTGTTTTTCCGAATCATTAAACATTTCTTTGAATGAATTTTATTTTTTTACCTTTTCATGGTAAAAAAAAGTTCCTTATGGGGCTGTTGACAAAATGGGGGAGAGCTTTTGCTCCTTCCCCATTTTGATTTTTATCGTTAATTACTTGTTTATTTATTATTTTTCTTCCTTTTTTTGTAGCTAGTTCATTACTTTTATCATTCGTTTTAAGTTTAATGCCA
>NZ_JBHZPF010000066.1:0-23330 GCF_042787975.1 Peribacillus sp. YIM B13482 | reverse complement strand
TAAATAAACAAGCAATTAACGATAAAAATCAAAATGGGGAATGAGCAAAAGCTCTCCCCCATTTTGTCAACAGCCCCTATTAACACACTTTTTCCTAATAATGAAAAAATGGGAAAAGTGCTTGATGTCATTTCAAAAGTAACAGATTTGGATGTAACTGTTTTGTTAGTTGGCGAGTCGGGGGTCGGTAAAAACCGAATCGCACGAATGATTCATGAAATGTCCAAAAGAAGCATTCACCCTTTTATTGAAGTAAACTGTGGCGCCATACCGGAATCATTAATTGAGTCTGAATTATTCGGATACGAAGAAGGAGCTTTTACAGGTGCAAAAAAGGGTGGAAAACAAGGGTATTTTGAAGCTGCGGGAGAAGGGACTTTGATCTTAGATGAAATTGGAGAGCTCCCAATGAACCTTCAAGTGAAATTATTGTCTGTTTTACAAAATAAATCATTGATGAGAATAGGCGGGAATAAATCTGTTCAGCTTTCTTGCAGAATAATTTGTGCCACGAATCAAAATTTAGAAGAACTTGTAAATGCAAAGCTGTTCAGGGAAGATCTTTATTATCGTATAAATATTGTTAAAATTATAATCCCTCCTCTTAGGGAGAGAAGGGAAGAAATCATATCCTTGATTTTCGATATAACGAAAGAAATGAATAAGAAATATGACATGAATAAACGGTTTACACCAGCCATGCTTGCCTGGCTCGGTCAACAAGAATGGAAGGGGAATATTAGAGAGTTGCGTAATTTTATTGAAAAAGCAGTTATCACCTCGGGCGAAGATGAGATTAACCTCGAGATTGATGGTGAAGATTTTGAACAATTTTCAGAAAAGAGAATGAAAGAAACCACTTTGCAAAAGTATATGGAATCTATCGAAAAGGAGTTTATTATGCGCATGTATCAAAAATACCCAAGTAGTATTAAGCTTGCAGAAAAATTGAATATTAGCCAGTCGACAGCAAATAGAAAGATACAAAAGTATATAGAAGAGCGCTAGTCACTTTTGACTATATCCTCACATAAATATTGACTTTTCAAAATGGCATGGAAATTGCTTTTATTTGAGTGTATTAACATTTTGAAGGAGGCAATTAACATGTCTAATAGAAAAGAAAAAGATTTTCTTAATCTTCCCTTTACAGGAATCTGTACGTTTGGAAAATACCCGATTTGTACTGACCTCGATCAACTTGATGCAGATGTAGCTGTCATTGGTGTTCCAAATGATATGGGTACACAATGGAAATCAGGAGCGAGAATGGGACCGCGTGGAATACGTGAAGGATCTACATTATATAGCTTCGGATTAGAAGGTGCCTATGATATCGAAAAAGATATTATGTATTTAGGTCCCGATTGGAAAGTTGTTGATTGTGGCGATGTGGATATGGTACATGGAGATTTACTGCAGTGTATGGAGAATACAAAAGAAGCAATAAAAAAAATCGTTTCAAAAGGGGCGATGCCGGTTATTTTAGGTGGCGATCACTCCATTACGATTCCAGTAGGAAAGGGATTAGCTGAAGCGGGACCTTTCCATGTTATTCAAATAGATGCTCATTTGGATTGGGCAGATCATCGCTCAGGGCAACGGTATGGTCATGGAAGCTGCATACGTCGATTGTCTGAAATGGATCATGTGGATAAGATTTTTCAGTTTGGTATTCGAGGAATCAGTAGCAGCAAAAAGGAAGATGTCGATGCTGCAAGAGAATATGGAAGTGTTATATTATCACCGCGTCAAATGAGAAAAGTGGGAATAGAAAGCGTTTTAGAACAAATTCCAGCCGGGGAACGCTATTTCATTACCATTGATATTGATGGTTTGGATCCTTCGATAGCTCCTGCAACGGGAACCCCTTCTCCAGGCGGTCTCATTTATGATGAAGTAAATGAATTACTCGAAGGGATTGCGAAAAGGGGGCAGGTCATTGGGTTTGATATGGTCGAAGTAGCACCTCCATATGACCATGCGGGTATGACTGGACAAGTAGCAGCACGTCTTACTTTAGACTTAATGAGCTTTATTTTAAAAGAAAGAGAAATAGTGAGTGCTACTAAAACAGAAAAAATTTCCTTATGACTTAGAAAAAATGTCATTGGTTTATTTGGCTCTTAGATTTACATAGAAAACGACTTTCTATGTAAATCTTTTCAATCGATTCGACGGACGTATCACAGGGAACTTAAAAAAAGAACCGGAGGGGTGTTTATGAAAGTAGAGAAAAGGAGCATTGAGTATATTCCCGAAAATGAACGTCATGGGAAAGCAAGAGGGCTATTCCCAGTTTGGTTTGGTGCCCAAATGCATTTGACCACTCTAGTTACAGGAGCCTTATGCATTAGTTTTGGATTAAATCTTTTCTGGAGTGTAATGGCAATTATTACAGGAAATTTACTCGGAGCCATTTTTATGGCCTCGCACTCCGCTCAAGGACCAAAACTTGGTATTCCACAAATGATACAAAGCCGGGCGCAATTTGGTGTTATTGGTGCTGTGATTCCCTTAATACTTGTCATATTTATGTACTTAGGATTCTTTGCGAGCAGCGGTTTGCTAGGTGCTCAAGTCTTGAGCACCTCATTATCAATTGATTTGACATGGAGTATTATTATTATGAATGGCATCACTTTCATCGTTACGATGATAGGTCATGACTTAATTCATAAAATGCAGAAATATTTATCATGGTTCTTTTTTTTCATATTCTTAGCTGCGACAATAGTCGTCTTCAATTTGCCTATACCGGCAGAAAGCTGGTCTCCGGCTGGATTTGAATTTTCAACTTTCATGTTATGCGTTAGTATTGTAGCTACCTGGCAGCTCTCATTTGCTCCGTATGTTGCAGACTACTCTAGGTATTTACCGATTGACACCCCTCCAGCTAAAACATTCTGGTATACGTACACAGGATCAGTCATAGGAACCGTGTGGATGATGCTATTAGGAATCCTTTTAGCTGTCGCCATTCCTGGTTACCTTGAAAACTCCGGGACTTATTTGTCTCATTTGCTTGGTAATCGATTTGTGTTTATTATGCTTCTGGCCATTTTTTTAGGCCAACTCTCAATCAACGTGTTCAATTTGTACGGTTCTTTCATGTCAACAGTATCAACCATTGAGCCTTTTACAAAATTAAAGGTATCTCCAAAAGTAAGAATGTTTTTTGTCTTAGGTATCACTATAATTGGAACTTTATTAACAATCATCGGAAAAGGGAATTTCTTGGAGTATTTCACCAACTTTATTTTGTTGATTAGTTACTTTTTAATCCCCTGGACGGCCATAAATCTCGTTGATTATTATGTACTTCGAAGGGGAGAGTACAATATTAAGGACATGTTTGATTTAAACGGGCAGTATGGAAAGGTAAATTGGATTACAACCTTTTCATTTTTAATATCCATCATTGTTGAAATACCCTTTATCAATACATCTATCTATGTCGGCCCGATTGCCCAATCTTTAGGGGGTGCTGATCTTGCATGGATTGTAGGGCTGCTTATTTCATCCTTTCTCTACTATGTAATGATGAAAAGAAAATTATATCATTCACCAAAAGTTCCACTCAGTGAGAGCAAAACTACAAATCTTCTTAGATAATACAGTGGAGTTAGTATAGTTTCATGGACACTTTTTAGTTAAGTCCTTTACTTCATTAAGGGAGTTGCTTTGGCAGCTCTTTTTCTTATGGAGCTAAAGGGGCAGTCTAGTTGAAGAAATAAATTAAAAGTAACATAGTTTTAGTTGTGGTAAAATATGTTATTGGAATGCCTGGAAATTATTGGTAGGTTTTTATATGATAGGGAAATTAGTTTTAACCCTTGGTTTTGCAGGAGTTTTAGCAGTATCAATCGGTTTTGCCAAAGACTTGCAAAAGACAGAAGCATCTGCAGAAGTTTCCTCAAAACAAACAGATACATATAAACTTGTTACTAGAGAGGAACAAGATCGTAGAGAAGGTTTGGTAGCTGAAGGAAAAAATGTTACCACAGTTAAAACAGCAGAAGAGCAAAATATGGTAGAAAATAGTTCAGCTCAACATGGGTTTGTTCCACAAGAAAATGGGACAGGTTTCTATTTCGAAAAAGAGAAAAAAATTAAGTTTAGTAGTTAAACTAACAGGTGCTTGTGCGGCCGAGCCTAGGTCGTATCATATAACGGGTGGGATTCCCATCGAGTAAGAACTAGCCATTCGCTCGTAGCCGTTTAGTTGAAGAAGAACTGAATAAATAAAAACAGCCAGGTTATGGCTGTTTTTCTATAAAAAATCCAAATGCTTTCAATAAAAACGGAAAATTCAATCACCCAATCAGATTTATGGGATAATTTGATTAATTCCAGTTTTTCTCTATAAATTGAACTGCAGGTTGTAAATTTGTTTTGTTAGCAATTGAAATGACAGCGGGAACTACAGACGGGTCCGTTTTGGAGAAATTAGGGATCCTTGGATTTAACCGAAAAAAACGATTTCCTAGAAGCTGAGAACTGACCATGGATTCATAGTAACCGGATCCACTAGCGACAATCTGAAGAAATGGCAGTAAGGGTTCATTGGGAGATCGGTCCAAAAGGACTCCCCAATTTGGGGGAAGGTTCTTCATATTTTCGGGGCGTATGTTATCTGCACTCACCATCCCCCACCCCTTTGTATCTCTTCTTAATTGAGTCGGCTCTTCACCTGTTCCAATGGATAATACCGCAATTTGATCCAACGGCTGTTTGGCTTTCCCCACTGCAAACGCGATACTGGCTGTACTAGGGTTAGTTGTTACTGTATACCCATCCACGTAGTTTTGATAGGCCCGTTGTGTCGCGGGAGCACCACTGCTCCGTAGTATTACATCACTCGCTTTCTCATTTAAATAGGGAGAGTCAGGAAAGTTGTGGAATAACACAGGAGTCCAACGATTCAGCTCCGGTGAGAATAAATGAAATGCAGGGACAACAATTCGTCTTTTTAAGTCTTTGAGGAGAAGATCTGGTGGAAAAAATGTTTGCACCGCTTTAACGAAACCAGAATAGGGTAATTGTTGGTTGAAAACAGGTCCACCTGGTCGGGAAACGCTGAATGCCGGCAGGATTTTATCCTTAAAAAACTGGAGTGTCTCCTTGGGCGATCTTCCACTTGCTAACGCAAGGGCAGTGAATGAACCGATTGAATTTCCTGAAAAAACATTGGTTCGCCTAATTAATTTTGGGTTTTGCTGAGCCAGTCTGTTCAAAAGTTGTAAACTTAAAGCACCTAAGGTACCGCCTCCATCAAAGGACATAATCCGATATTTTGTCAAAGCAGATTTCTCCTTTCTAATCTGATCACAAGTATCATTAAGTATATGTTTATTTTTTGTCTGTAGTATGGGTAATGAATACCTCTTTGACCTGAAATCCTTCAGGAGCCGGATTATGTAGCTAAACATCCAAGGAAAGACTCCATCAAGTATATAAAAAAATATTACGACGAGGGAAGAGGAGACTACGTTTGAGTGGCATTACGGGCCAACCAAACGGGAATTTATTATGCACGTACTTTGTTTATAATGAGTGATGAAAAAATCAGAAAGTACAACCCAAAAAAAAGCTTGAAAGAAAATAAAAAAGCAATAGCGGTAGGCTACGGCCTACTAGCATGCAAAATTTTAGCGGGGTGACAATCCCGATCTCCAACGAGGGCGACGGCTGCCTGTTCCGTCCTCAAACAGGTTATTTTGCAGCCTTGTGCACAATAGGTTATTGATTATTTTTATTATATATCGTGCGATCCTTCAAGATGGAGGCCGCTTTTTCCAAAAACAGGATTGTGAAGAATTACACTTAAAATACCATGAAAATTAAACACTACTAATCAGGAAAAAGACCATATTAAATAAAGCGCAAACTTCAATTTTTTGAAAAAGAGAGCAGCGCCCTATTAAAGTTCTCCAAATAAATCGGTGGTTAGGATGCTTCTGATATATTTACGAAGGGGGCTAGGGTGGGACAACAAAACTTGCAGCTTGGAGATTTTTATTAAAAAGTTAGAGAAAAGGCGACTTAATTGTCGTTTTTATTTTGCACTCAGAATAAAGGTTTTGAATTACATATTCTCTTATTCAACGTAGCATCGTTCTAGTGAAATACATAAGTAATTTTAAAAAAAACTACTCGGTATGAGCGTCAAAAAGAACAATCATCAAAGATTCTTGGAGACAAATTTATCAGTTACTAAAGTGAAGTTTACTTCTTGATTATTTTAGGAATAACCTCGATAGAATATATATTTTAATCTAATACAGAAGTATACAAGGTGACCTAATATAAATGTTTCAAAATGATTTGATTGTGATTCGAATTGTATACGGAATGAATTAAAGGAGGTATGGTGACCGAATAAATCAATAAGTGGATTTAGGAGGGAATTGGATGACATACTTGGAACAATTCGTACGTAATCGGAGAAGAAGAGAAAAGACCGAGGTATTAACCGCACGCATTCCAGAAAGCTTGTACGGTGATTTCAAAGGTTACTGTGACGAACTGAATTTATCTATCGGTGAAGCGATTTGTCTGCTGATAGAACGTGAAATGACAGGGTATCTGGAGAATTAGCAATCACGGACAAATACAAAATGAATGATGATGTAGTCAATGTGAATACAAAGGTAGTCAATAAGGTTGCAAAAGATGTAATTCAAATACAAATAGATTCGTAACGACACAATGGCAAGTAGACGCACAGCTTCCATGTCCTTATTGTGGTCAGTGGGTGGAAGCGACTAACTTTTCCAGACATGCCAAGCGACACTTAACAACCACACAGGATATCTTCACGAATGAAAAGTTTAGAGATAAAATCAAAGAAATGATCCAGGCGAAAAAAGCTGAAATATGAACTAAATAAGACGTAATTTTGGATTAACAATAGTTTAAGAAGAAAGGTACGTTCATTGCTATGAATTAGTTTTCATAGTTGTACCTGTAAATATGTAATCTGTCGTAATTTACCTTAATGCAAGTGGTAACCTACTTGGTCTCGAGTGTTAAATTTAAGAATGTTTATTGAGAAACATATTTTCAATTATCTGATTATTCAATATATTAACCATTGCCAATTTGTAGCCTATAGTATAAAATTCTATGAAACTCTTTCTTTTCGCAATTAGTTTCATAGACTTTTTTTAAGGGGGATGGACTTTGAATTGGAAAAAGAAAATTAGCATGCCATTATTATCTGCTGGACTTGCATTTAGTGCGTTTACACCCGGAGTTATAGGTCATGTGAATTTATCTCAAGAAGTTAAGGCTTCTGAAAAAGAGGGAGCACCAATTGATTTAGGGATTGCAAATGATGACCGGCTAATTGAGATGTTAAAGAAAAATGGAACGATTCCAAAAGATGCGACGGCCACAGAAGCAGATAAGGCATTACAAAAGTATTTACATAAGCTAGCGACGGCCTCTGAAACTAATAAAAAAGAAAATTCTTTTGAAAAGAAGCAGGCCGCACTAAAAGAACAAGTTAAAGCAAAAATGGATAGTAACGGTCTAAATGAGGGAAAAGGAAACAAGTCAGGGCAAGCAAAGCAAAATACTGTTTCCTCTGTCAAAAAAGAAGATTGGGATGGTACGGAAAGGAAAGACGAGGTCCTCGTTCTATTAATTGATTTTCCTAATCTTCCACACGGACAATTAACTTCCGATGAAACAGACATGTATTATAGCGGACCCGATGCATACTCCAACCAACATTATCAGGATATGATTTTCGGTGAAAATGGCTATGTCGGTCCGGATGGTAAAAAAAAGATCTCCATGAAACAGTATTACGAGCAACAGTCCGGCGGCAGTTATACGGTGGATGGTAAGGTTGCCGGCTGGTATACAGCCAAACATCCAGCTGCTTATTACGGCGCTCATGATGAAAATGCCGGTAATGATAAAAATCCAAGAGCACTTATTCGGGAAGCCCTTGCTGATGCGGCTAAAGATCCTTCAATTGATTTGAATCAATATGACAAAGAAGATCAGTTTGATTTGGACGGTGACGGCAATATGCGCGAACCAGATGGAATCATTGACCATGTCATGGTCATTCACTCTGGTGTCGGGGAAGAAGCAGGCGGCGGTAAAATTGGTGAAGAGGCAATTTGGTCTCACAGCTGGGATCTAGGCGGTCTCTACCCAATTCCCGAAACAAAAGCGGATGTAAACTATTTTGGTGTCGATAATTTGTTAGGACTAGCCTATACCATTGAACCAGAAGATGGAGCTGCGGGCGTATTTGCTCATGAATTCGGTCACGATTTAGGCTTGCCGGATGAGTATGACACTCTTTACAGCGGTTTAGGTGAACCAGTCAGCTACTGGTCACTCATGTCAAGTGGAAGCTGGACAGGGAAAATTCCAGGTACGGAACCATCTGGCTTCAGTCCATATGATAAAGAGTTTTTACAGCAAATGATGACAACAAATGACTTTATGCCAAACTGGCAGTCAGGAAGTCAAATAAACGTAAATGATGTTACTTCTAAAGGAACAGAGTACTTGCTTGATGAAGCAAGTACAAAAGGCACAAATGATGATGTTGTTAAAGTAAATCTTCCTGAAAAGGAGATATTAGTTAATACGCCTGCAAGTGGGAAGTCAGAGTACTTCAGTGGGAGTGGAAATAATCTAAGTAACAAAATGAACACGACTATTGACTTATCCAATGCTACTTCTGCTCAACTTACATTTAAAACCTGGTACTCTATCGAACAAGATTATGATTATGCTACTGTTCGTGTCAATGGTCAAACGGTTCATGGTAACATCACAACGAATGATGATCCTCAAGGGTCAAATCCAGGCAATGGTATTACAGGAGATTCCGGAAACAAATGGGTAGATGCAACATTTGATTTATCTCAATTTGCTGGCCAAAAAGTCCAATTAAGCTTCAATTATGTCACTGATGGCGGATTGGCAATGGCAGGTTTCTATGTTGATGATATCAAGGTAAGTGCGGGGGGCAGCACAATTCTGTCCGATGATGCGGAAGGAACTTCACCATTTACTTTTGTAGGTTTCTCCAAATCTGATGGCAAAAAACATGCAAGTCAGTATTACCTTCTCGAATGGAGATCCCATAACGGTTCTGATTCAGGTTTAGCCAATGTGAACCGTAAAGGAACCATGTTATCTTATGATCAAGGTTTAGTAGTTTGGTATGTTGATAACTCCTACGATAACAACTGGACAGGTCCAGACTATCACCCTGGTGACGGTTTCTTAGGTGTTGTCGACGCCGACCAGCACAATAATATCTGGCATTATAAGGACTGGAAGGATCCAAACGGTGTATATGATGTTAATAAAGTCCTTGGCTCAAACAGCTATCAAATGCATGATGCAGCATTTAGCTTAAACAAAGGTAGTAAAGTGACCATTGGTGATTCATCTTTCTACGTGAAAGATAACTTTACTCAAAGCAATGCCATGTTTGATGATAATCAGAATTACAGCAATACCCAAGCTCCTGACGTTGGCCGTAATATTCCAAAATTCGGACTAAAGGTTCGCGTAGTTGGCCAAAGTGCTGACGGTACTGTAGGTAAAATTTTACTTTATAAATAATAAAGTGGTTCTCTTATTTAAAGTGTATCCCTTGTAAAGGATATTTAAAAAAAAGCTAGAAAGCATTGAACAGATGATCCCTGTATTGTGAAGTGAACCCAAAAAGTTAGACAAAGTATTTTAAGCAGCTACTAAGGATTGGATCTTGTATTTTACAGGACTCAATCCTTTTAGTTTTGCTTACTTCATACTTCTGAGCTACATTTTTAAAAGGTTCATGACCCTCAATAAAAAAATGAACGGCAGCTAGCTTAGTTTCTAACGAATATTTTGTCATAAAAAAACTGCACCTCCAATTGTTAATTTTGACTAACAATTGGGGTGCAGTTCATACTGAGGGGCTCTGTTTTTTTCAAAGCCTATAATTAATGTTCTACAGGAATGCTAAAGTTAAATAGACATATAGAGTATAGTGATTAAAAGAGTCATTATTATATTTTATTAATAATGAAAAGGTGGTCAGGCAAATGATGATTTTTGTATCATTTCTTATAGCTATTGTGATTGGAGTCATTATATTGTTAGTTACGTGGTGGTTTAAAAAAATAAACCTTCCCCTATTTGTACGAATTGTACCAGGAGTCTTAACAGTTATAGCTGCTATTATTCTATTTTACATTGGTCTCGTAAACATAAGGGGATTTGAAGGGGCGGCTTATGGGATTCTCTCTGTCTTTTTAATTTGTTTTGCAATTTTATCTTTCATTATGGCAAAAAAGCCATCAAAGGCACGATAAAATTTTTCAACAGAAGAAACCCAAACATTTTGAAAAAAGTTTGGTCAAAATGCTTGGGTTGTTTGTTGCTAGTGAATAATTTTTTATAAAAAAGTTTGTTCAAATAAATGCAAATAACCTTGATAAAAGAACAAAAAGAAAGTGCACGTTTTGAAAAAGATTGATCAAAACTTGCTCTTAAAATATTCTAACAAACTATTTTTGTATAAATAAGTTTAATCAAGTCGTGACTTTATTTTATATTCAAAATGGGTAATATTACAAAACTAACCTGTGTCATTCAAACTTAAACATCTTCTTTAATAGTAGGAAAACCTAATGGTCTTATATATTCCCATATATGAGTGCATTTCGTTAAAGTATTTCCTATTTCCCCATTAAAAAGCCTAATTTCTCAATTTATTGTAGAGAAATTAGGCTTTTTTTCACTACTCCATTAAAGCGCCTTATAGTTTAATGACTTGATTTACTGATTATATTTTCAATCATTCACTTTGAACTACATAGATATAGTTTTTGTTGCAACTGTTTGTTGAAATGCCTGATCATGCTCAACAATAACCATTGTGGGATTAAATTGTTGAATAAGCTCTTCAATCTGCATACGCGAATAAATATCAATAAAATTTAATGGTTCATCCCATATATATAAATGAGCTTTTTCACATAAACTTTTAGCGATAAGCAGCTTTTTCTTTTGTCCACCAGAATAATGAGATATATCTTTCTCAAATTGAATTCGGTCAAAATCCATCTTACGTAGGATAGATTTAAATAACGTCTCATCAGTCTCATGCTCTTCAATAAAATTTGATAACGATCCTTTCAAATGTGAAGTATCTTGTTGGACATAGGAAATGATGAGTCCAGAGCCTAAATTAACTGAGCCTGTATGCTGTATCGGATGTCCTAGAATTAGTTTTAGGATACTACTTTTCCCACTTCCATTCTTTCCATCAAGTACAATTCGGTCACCTTGTTCAACTATAAAGCTAATTGGCTCATTCACTATTTGGTCATCATACTTAACAGACACATCAGCCAAAACAACCAATTCATTTGACTGGAATTTCAATTGTTCTAATTTTAACGAATCAGTTTTCTCTACATTTTTTAGTAATTTTGACTTTTCTTCAATAGCTTTTTGTTTCCTTGATTCAAGGTTCTTCGATCTCTTCATCATCTTGGCCGCTTTATGCCCTACAAAACCTTTGTCCAACTTGGAACCAGAATTCCTTGTCCCGTTTTTAGTGGCTTCCACTTGATGAGACCAACCTTCTGAACGCTTTGAAGACTGTTTTAATCTCCCTATGTCTTTTTGTAGGCGCTCATTTGTTGCTTCTTCGTGTTCCTGCTGTCTATCAAAATTTAACTTCCAAGAAGAATAGTTACCACTTTGGACTTCAATGTTTGCTCTATTTATAGATAAGATATGGTCAACGCATCCGTCTAAAAAGATTCTGTCATGTGAAATTAAAATAAATCCTTTTTTCTTCCTTAGATAATCAGAGACCATCTTTCGTGCATCAGTATCTAGATGATTTGTTGGCTCATCAATTAATAGAAATTGACCCTCATTCAAAAACAGTGCAGCAAGCAACACCTTTGTTTGTTCTCCATTTGATAATGTTTTAAATGGTCGGTACATGACCTCGGCATCAACATTTAAATAGGATATTTCACGAAGAAATTCCCAATCTTCTGCTTGGGGACAAATTTCTTCAAGGATTTCATGAGTAAACTTGTTCTTATCTGAAACTGGGTAAGGGAAATAATTAAATTCTACCGAAGAAGTGATTTTCCCACTATACTCATAATTCCCTAATAATAAATTAAAGAATGTCGTTTTTCCTCGTCCGTTTCTACCGATAAATCCTAGTTTCCAATCCGTATCCATTTGAAAGTTTACACCTTCAAAAATATTATCAAAGCTACCTGGATATGAAAAAGTTAAGTCTTGAACTTTTATCATTGACATAATAATTCCTCCTTTATATATCGACACTTTTCATATAAAGTCGGAATATCCATCAATTTATTAATTCCTCCATATAAGTATGATGGATACTAACGACTTATATAGAGCATTACATGTGTAACAATAGTGTCTGAATTACTCATTTTTCTCTCTCCTTTGTTTGTTGGGTTAAAGTTACGGATTAATAAATATCGACTTATCTATAAGAGAATAAAAAAAACCTCCCAATTTATAATTGGAAGGATTAGTCTTTCACTCATACTAAATAAGTCCTTATTAATAATTGGAATCATGATAAATAAAGTATGAACTGATTTATAAAAATGGATAGACCAACCCTATTTTTTTAGTTTGAATATTAATTTCAAATTAAAATATAGATTAGTTAATCATTATTCAACCATCAGTCCTCTCATAATTCTATTTTAAAAATAACATTCTTTTTTACGGTATGCAATATCTGAATCATCTTCACCTAATCCTATATCCAAACTAAAATAATTCTTTATCATAAACTAATTGATCACCATTCCATTTTAATACATCTACTAAAGAACACTCAGCAAGATACCATCGCCAAACTGCTAAACCTTCTTTTTGATTTCCATTCAAAATGTCAATTTCATGATAAGGAACTTCTGCAATATTTTTGAATGAGTTATCATTCCACTGGAAAATTTTAAGTTTACTTCCTAATGCTGCGCCAATTGTAACACCAAATAGATATTCTTTTGTACCATCACCAGTAATATCAGCTAATCCAGAAAAATCCAAATCTACTCCTTTAATTTTTGTTTCCCATATTTTTTCCCACTTATTATTAACCTTCTTTAATACCATTGCTCCATACTGGGAAGGGGAAGGATGTTCTTTTGCTTTAACTTCAAAAGTAACGATTATTTCTTTCCGTCCATCTTGATTAAAGTCATATAGTTGAATTGACTTTGTAGGGAAAGGTTTGTCAGGACTTACAATTAACGAGTTCGACGGTTTAAACTCATTAACAATTTTCATCAGCTCTTTATTCAGTTTTTTGTCAGCTTGAACAATTATCGGAGAAAGGTTTAATACTACGGATGATAGTAAGATAAATAGCATTATTTTCTTCATAATTATGTCCCCTTTATACTTTATCTGGGATTATAGTTCCCTGATATTCCTTTGTATATTAGGCATATATTTAGAAAGCTATGCTTAAATTAACCTGCCCCTTTAGCTCCATAAGAAAAAGAGCGATGTTTTACGATTGATTTGTGACTTATGACAAAATAGGACCATTAGTGAAAGGAGGATCTTTATTAGGTATACCGTTACACTTGTTAAGCCTACTCCAAGGTTCGTATCTATATATATTAATGGGGCTTAATAGGTGGTTATATTCGCTTTAAAGCCAGGTATGCGGTGGGAATAGCAATAGTTATAATACCCTTTTGGTGCTTTGTTCTGCGTGCTGTTCATATTTATAATGAAAAATCAAAGGGAAAAAGCATCAAATATGAATAGTTTAACAAATAACCTTCGATATTGAAGGTTTTTCAGCTCGTAGAATAATGTCCCTTTTAATGAACAGAATCGTTAAATTAAACGATACGGCAGAAGACGCTTAATTGTTTCATTAAACTTTAAAGTGGTAAATATATATTATGAAACTAGCAGGAGGAATAAAAATGAGGGTTCTAGTAAGATGAAAGAAGTGGAGCAGGAATGGAGCAAAGAGACGGCGGAAAGAGCGGAAAAAATGATGAGGAAATTTCAGGAGCTAAAGATTGATCCGCTCGGAATCGGCGGAAAAGTCCGGAGCCATTTTCGGAACTTTGATAAAGAAGCATGGAAAGACCGCTACCCAACCGTTCCTGTTGAATTTTATATGAACGTTCGTATTGTGAACACCGGCATCACCGAATAGAAAGTGACGTCAAAAAAGGGAGCGACCCAAAAGGATCTAAATTCGTCCCCTTGAGACGCTCCTCTTTTTCCCCCCCTTTCAATTTAGTTCAAGTAATTGGACTATATTTTGCAGTAAAAACAAGAAGAATATGTGCTCTAAATAAAGAGCCTAAACATAATATACTAGGCGGTATAACAATGAACGATTCCAAGGAAATGATTGTTCAAATTTTCGAAGAAGTTCTTAGTTATCAGCGATATGCTTCAAAAACTTCTCTAAATAGGACGACTTTCTTCTATTATATATACTCTCCAAACACATCTGATTTCCACAAATGAATCGCATGGCGTTCTTTTTCAAAAACCTTTTCCAAATAAATTTCTATAGTGGATAGCTGCTCATGGCCCAGACTCTTCATAATCTGATAGACATTAACTCCATTTAAGTGAGAAATGATGGCGAAAGCACGCCTACCTAAAGGTATGAGGACCAACGGAAGAAGAACGGAACTTCAAAAAGGGCAATCCACTCTCTTTTATGACTTTTGTTAAGAATTGAGACAAATAAAAGGGAGAGTAGGCACGGCCGGTATTGGTCGTAAAGAGAGGGTCGTCTCCTTCTGCTGCATCTATATCGTCGATGCCTCTAGCGGAACGGAACATTCGAATACTATTCATTCCTTTTCAATGGTATTTGCCTTTTTTTATTCCCTTACCTAGGACCTCTAAAAAATACGTGCTGGTAATGGAATCATATTGAAGATCCTTGACCCGGAGTCTTGTAAACTCTTCATTACGCATGCCTGTCATCGTTAGGATATGAATAATCGAAAAAACGATGGGGTGGTTAATTTCCCTAAAGTAATCAAGTAGCTGAATGACTTCCTTTGGTCCCCAATCCCGTTGGGCCGATCATCTTTACGAACATTGATCTTAAAGAAACCTTCATGAATAGGTTCCGTGATTTATCCTGCTTCGAACAGGAATTTCAAAAAACTCTTAATGATGGTTGTCTTTCTGGATAATGTGGCAACGGAATACGCTCCTTTTGTTAAGACATAGGGGCTTTTTTCTGATAACCATTCCTGATACCTTCGAATGTGCCGGCTAGATAAAGATTTAAAAAGGGAACCCTCCACAACTTTTTCCAAGTCTACATGGATTTCCAATGAATAAGTGGGTAATTGTTCAATAAATTGAAGAAGTTCTCGCTCTTAGGCTTAGACGGTCCGGGTGGACTTTTCATGTTGCAGTTATAAATGCTCTCGCCTTTGAAGAAACCACTGTAGCATGTCTACATCGCTAAAACCTGAAAAAGGATTTTGTCCATTCTTTTCTGTCATATATAATCGTTCTTGTAACGTGGGATTTAACTGTTTTTAATTAAGAGGTGACCTAGTTAATGGGGAAATCAGTAATGCTTGAAGAGTATAACCCAAAGTAGGCCGTTTATATGCTGTTTTTTGATAATGTAGGGTTTTTTCTTATTTAGTAAGCGGACAGATAATTAAAAAACAATTTAAAGAAAATCGGTAATGGTGAAGAGAGTGTGAGGATTTTCACTAAACTGGGCAATTTAGTTAAAAATGATACTTGATTGCACTTGCTAAAAGAACCCACGGAGTTTTAACATAGTTGAGAAAGGTATGGGGCAGTGCCCCTTACTCTTACAAAATCAAGTGAACGTTTTACTTAAGGAGTGGTTATAATGGCACGTGTTTTATTTATTAATGGTGGATCAGAAGGACATATCAATCCAACTATTGGAGTTGTGCATGAGCTTATTTCGCGTGGAGAGGAGGTGGTGTACTTTACGATAGAAGCTTTTCGAGAGCGTATTGAGAAGACCGGAGCTACTGTACGAACATTAGACGGTGAAAAATTTGTAAAAGCCTTTATCTCTGGTGGAAGAAATTATTTACTCGAAAGAATCAACGGTCTTTTGCATACAGCAGATGTCGTGATACCTAGTGTTCTGAAGCAAATCGAAGGAGAACATTTTGATTATATCATCCACGATTCCATGTTTGGATGTGGATATTTACTTGCACAAATACTTAAACTTCCGGCAATTAATTCTTGTACATCTTTTGCGCAGACAAAAGCATCATTCGATAAAATGTTGGAACAACTTTCTAAAAAAATCCCTACAGAAAGAGTTAAACCTATATACGATGAATTTCAAAGCCTGACGGCAATGGTGAAGGAAAAATATGATGTGGTGATCGATTCTCCTTACGAAGTTTTTTGCAATCCTGCACCACTTACAATTATTTATACAACTAGGGAGTTTCAACCTTTCGGAGAAGTATTCAACCAAACTTACAAATTTGTTGGTCCATCAATCTCCACACGATTAAAGCAAGAAAACTTCGAGCTTACTTCAATCAAAGGAAAAAGCCCAATTTACATTTCACTGGGTACTGTCTTTAACCAAGAAATTGATTTCTATAAGCTATGTTTTAAGGCATTCGAGGCCACTGATCATACTGTCTTGATGTCTATCGGGAAAAATGCTCAAATATCTGACTTGGGGGAGATTCCTAGAAACTTCATTGTGAAAAATTATGTTCCACAAACTGAGGTGCTGAAATACACGAAATTATTTATCACTCATGGTGGAATGAACAGTACCAATGAGGGTCTCTACTACGGGGTTCCGCTAATTGTAATTCCGCAAAGTGCGGATCAGCCGATAATTGCCAAGCAAGTTGCCAATATAGGAGCAGGTATTCAATTACAAATGCAAAGTTTGACGGCAACTCAACTTAATGAAACGGTAGATCATTTGTTAAACCACCCATCCTTCCATAAAGCTGTTTCAAATATTAGTGAATCCTTTCAAAAATCGGGTGGGTATCATCAAGCTGTCGATGAGATTTTCCAATTTAAAAGCCAATATGATATATAAATATAAAGATTTCTCAGCTGCCATTATTGGCGGCTTTTTTTAGTGGTTTCGGCAACTTCTGTTTTTAATTAAGTAATGGAACAGGAACTATTATAAACGCTAGATTGTGCCCACAACGATATGGATCAGAAAAAGAGAATTTGAGGTTCATTAATGAAAATCAGGGAGACTTTGTGAAAGTTTGGCCAAGTGCAGTTTAATCCCTTGTTTTTTGTGGGTAGCGGGGGGAAATCCGAATTGGTATTTATGAATGCAGCATTCGTCCAGGGAATTGCTTGCCAACTTCTTGAATGGTTCCGCAGTGGGCTGCTCTGCATTAAAGACTCTTGAATACCATCCAATTAAGCAAAGATACCCTAAACGGTTATCCAGTACCTGTCCTGGCAATGGTGGATTCACCAGAGGAGTACGGGCTATCTCAGGTCTTATCATAACAGGAGAGGCAAAGGGCTTATAAAAGTCATGAATTTGGAAGTGAATCCGCGATATGGTTCAAGGATTAGAGAACAATTTCAAGAAGGATGGAATCATTAAGGCTGTGGGTATAAGGTAAAAACATAACACCTGGTTGAAGGCACGTGTTCAAATAATCCCACCTAATGAAATCACGGGAATGGGAGATGATCTTTGTTGAAGGGTATGACGGACAGGGAGACTGTTGCAACCAGGGAATGGTTGAAGAAAAGCAGGTTTATCCAGTAACGATTATAAAGGAAAGAATGGATCGGGGATTAATCCATTATAGAGGCGGCTCTAAGGAAATCGGAATCTCCCAAAGTACCTTGTCCCGGTATAAATTGAAAGAGATTAGTTTAACAAACAGGATTTATTTTATGGTTTATAGAAAGTCATATCAAGGAGGGATATTTAGATGTCAAACCATGAAAACGAAGAAATGCTAACAGGAGGGAATGTCTCTAGGGTTTATCGTTCGGGAGATACTGTGCGACGAGAATTAAAGCCAGATAGTCCCAAAATTCATAAGCTATTAAAGCATTTGGAGAACAAAGGTTTCAGTTATGCCCCAAAGTTGTTAGGTATTGATGAAAAAGGAAGGGGGATATTATCATTTATTGAAGGAGAAGCTGGTAATTATCCTTTAAAAGAATACATGCGGTCTAATGATGTCTTAATAGAAATAGCGAAAATGCTCCGTCTTTATCATGATTCTGTCAGTGATTTTTCATTTGATGATAGCTGGGAATCGATAGATAACACCCCCCAACAATTTGAGGTACTATGCCATAATGATTTTGCGATATACAACATTATTTTTAAACATGAAAGACCAATAGGTATTATTGATTTCGATGTTGCTGGACCTGGTCCAAGACTTTGGGACATGGCTTATACTCTTTATAATTGCGTCCCCTTAAGTAGATTTTACCTTTCTGAAACAGGTGAGAGAGTTTATTATAATTCATTACAGCATGCTAACCGTATAAAACAAAGAGTTAGATTGTTTTTTGAATCTTACGGTGAAGGAATAGACGAAGATTATTTGGAAATGGTATTGCTACGATTAGAGGGGTTATGTAAAACAATTACAAAAAAAGCCAGTGAAGGTGACATTGCATTTCAAAAGATGATAGATGAAGGGCATCTTGAACATTACCAAAACGATATTAAATTCATTTGTGAACATGGAAAAGAGTGGATTTAAGGGTAGGCTTTTGTTGAACTCCCATGAAAATTAAAAAAGCACAAAAAGGGCGCGACAGTCGGTGGTACAACGTGGTCGCCGGAGTCAGACTAACGGATGAGCTCAAAGGCACATAGTTCGACGACCTTCTTCGCCAGCAATTAAAACAGTATCGATATAGATACCAATTTTCATTCTCTGTGGTGAAGCGCTGATTTTTGCGCTTCATGAATGGCTAACGGTGCATTCGTTGAAGATTGAGGGGTCTTTAAGTAAGCTTTTCTTTATGAAACTATAGGGCAAGATATCGAATAAAAATATACATATTAACCACAATTTAGTAAATTAGATTAGAGGAGAAGGGTGGGGAATCATGACAAAATATTTAGGGGTTATTTCGTTTGCTCTAATTATCTTGGTTATTTGTTTTTTTACTGCGAATATAACACAAGTAATTGATCCTGGAGTAACAACTTTTCGTGTATTAATGATATGTGGAATCATTATATCGTTCTCTTTTTCTTTTCTCAGTGAGAAAGGACTTTGGAGAAATCAAAAGAAGCGAAGTACCGAAGGCACCGGCAACTTGACGAATCGTATTATTATTGCTGTTCCATGCGCATTTAACCGTTGTGGCAATGGACTTAAACCAGCAGGCTGTATAGGCATCATCATTAAGGCCATTCCAATGCGACGCCCTGTTGATATGAGAATCAAATAGGTATAACTAGTGGAGTCCGTCAGTTGATAAAATCATAATGAATAAAATAGACCTTTTTTTTATCGAATTGGGGGCTGTTTTAGTCTGATTAGGCAATTCTCTCTTATCTTAATGCAGACTTTTTTACAAAGTGTTGAATAATTCACACTATAAAAATTACCTTATTAAAGGGTAATTTGACAATAGACAATTTCCTAATAACTGTATATTAGTTATCACTTCTTTCGATTTATGTTGATAAAATCGAAGATAATAGACAGAATTTAGATAGTTGTAAACTCCTAATTAATAGGAAAGGTAATTAGATAGACAGACCAATCATTGCAGAACATGTTTTCGTTGACTCCACACATGTAAGGCTAATGAGAATTGCACAAATTTGAAAAGAAAATCGTTTGGAAAGAAATCGATGCTTATCGAGAACATCTTCAAAATGAGATTAACCAGGACTTAAAAAACACGAAAAAAAGCCATTCTTTCAAGAAAAGTTCACTAATGAAGAAGAGAAAGAAATGAAAGAAAGTACAACCGATCCAGATAGTGGATACTACGTCAAAAACGAACGTACAAAACAGTTTGCCTATTCATTCCTTGCTGCCTCAGACGAAACGGTTTTGTAGTCGGCATGATTGTAACACCAGGTAACACACATGATAGTAATATCTTAGAGCCAATAGTTAAAAAGTGATTAGAAGAGTTGGAAAACCCCAGGCTGTTTCCGCAGATACAGCTTATAATGACTGTTATCTTTGCCGGGCAGGTGAATCGTGAGTACAAATCACCAAAACATATCTGCGCAACGTGCCCTTTTTATTAGCACAATGTACGGATAGTAAAGATCATCAATAAGTTGTTACACGTCCCATTTGGCAAAAATACGTGGAAGTAGCAGATCATCTGCGCCATCACGAAGATATATAGCCAATTTTTGCAAAATGCAAAGAACAATTGAGCGAGTATTCGCGGATGGAAAAGAAAAGAATGGCATGCGTTGGACAACGTTAAGGGGACTTAAAAAATTGTTGATGCAGTCGATGCTAACTTTCGCTGCAATGAATGTAAAGAAGAGAGCCAACTGGACTTGCGAGGCCCAGAAAAGATCTAAATAATGGAGAGGTCAGCTATTTTCTATAACAGCTTCAAATCCAATAAAAAATCAAAAAGGTTTCGGAATGAGAACATTCCGAAACCTTTTGGTCTACAAACTGACACGGGGTTAAACTACCTCGTGTAAAATTACTTTTGTTTCTCTAACGCTATTTTCAACCCTTTTTGATAATATTGCTTCATCATTTCTTCAGGAACCATGCTTCCGCCAGTCCCCCAAATAATATGTGTACCATTGCCCATCTTTTCCGTTAAATGATGCTTCTGTAAATAATCGATGCCCTCTTTACATAATTTACTTGGTCCTATCATGCCTGCTAGTGCTGAAGGTTCTAAATGGAGCCCCTCTGTATCGACTAGTTCTTTTAGCAACTTATACAACTGTTCATCGCTAACCGTATAATTGCCACTTAAAAAAGGTTCCATAGTTTTACCCACAAACCCTGATGGCTTTCCTACAGCAAGTCCATCCGCGTCTGTTACATTATCGATACCAAAATCTTGTACAGAAACTTTATCATGAAGTCCAGTCATTAAACCGAGTAACATACATGGTGAGTGGGTAGGTTCTGCAAAGAAACAGTGAATATGGTCTTGGTACAATAATTTCAAACCAAAAGCTACGCCTCCAGGGCCACCACCTACTCCACATGGAAGGTAAACGAACAAAGGGTGATTTTCATCTATTATTATCTCTAGCTCTTCTAATTGTTTTTTCAATCGAGATGCAGCCACTGCATATCCTAAAAATAAGTCGTGAGAATTTTCATCATCCACAAAATAACATGTTGGGTCACTATCTGCTTGGATTCGGCCTTCCTCTACAGCTTTACTATAATCAGCTTCATATTCAATAACTTTGACATTTTTGCTTCTAAGCAAGTCTTTTTTCCACTGCTTTGCATCAGCTGACATATGAACGGAAACATTAAAACCTAACTTTGCACTGATGATGCCAATACTAAGTCCTAAATTTCCAGTCGAGCCTACTGCGATTGAATATTTTGAGAAAAGGGTCCGGAATCTATCACTATCTAAAATCGAATAATCATCTTGTATTGTTAACAATTGATGTTGAAAAGCTAATTCTTCTGCATGTTTGAGAATTTCATAAATCCCGCCTCTTGCTTTAATAGATCCTGATATAGGAAGGTGACTATCACATTTTAGTAATAATTCTCCTAATATAGGTTGTTGATAATCCTGTTCTAAGGATTGTTTCATGGCAGGAATTCTCACTAAAGGAGATTCTATGATACCGTTCGTTCCTTTTGTTTCAGGGAAAACCCTGGCGATATATGGAGCAAAACGCTTCAACCTTTCCTCTGCATCTTTTACATCTTCTTGAGTAAGGGGGGATTTTTTAATTCCCGTTTGAAATTTTTCGACATTTGGATTCAGCCAAAATACTTCATCCATCGAAATGAGCTTGTTTAGTAAAGGATATTGGTCTTTCCATGTTTGTATTTCTTTGCTTTCAATCTCTTTCATTTGTTTGATCCTCCTCATTTTCTTGTAACAAGTTGCTTTGTAAATTATAATTAAATAAAATTTAATACAGTTTAACACATAATCATCTTTGTGTTAATTTATATTTACTTTATTTAAATGAAATTTAACAACTTGTTAAGGAGTATCGATTATGGAAAATATAGATATTGGTAAGAAAGTTGAAAAATTTAGAAAAGCTAAAGGATTGAGTAGTAGAGAGTTGGCAAAATTAGCTGAAATTACACCTTCAATGTTAAGCCAAATTGAACGAGGTTTGGCGAATCCTTCTATTCAAACCCTAAAGGTTTTAGCTAAAACCCTGAATGTTCCAACTTTTAGTTTTTTACTTGAAGAAATAAATACGGAAGACTTGATCGTTAGATCCAGTAAACGTAAGAAAATGATCATTGATAATTTGTCTTATGAGTTATTGTCACCTGATTTTACGGGTAATTTAGCAACAGCGATTATGAAAGTTCCTTCCAATATTTCTTCGTCAGAAAATCTTCTAGAACATAAAGGAGAGGAAGTAGCATTTATTTTGGAAGGGAAAATTAAGCTGTATTTAGGCGAAGAAGAGTATCTTTTAGAAGCTGGTGATAGTGTGAAAATACCAGCAAATTTGAAACATAAATGGGAAAATAATTTTAGTCAAAATGCTGTTGTATTATTTTCAGTTACCCCACCTGCGTTTTAATGTAAAAAATGTCGAGTGTAATATTTTCCACAAACAGACGCGATTATTGAAAAAGGTTCGCTTTTCTTAATGAACTCCCATGAAAATTAAAAAAGCACAAAATCTAGAAAAAACCACAGCAACAACAAAATAGACCCAATAAAAACGCTTTTTAAAAAAAGGCTGAGCCTTATGAGTGATCTGATTGAGTTTGGTAAATCGTTAAACAAAAACCTCCAATTATAGCGAATTACGTAGAGGCTAGGACGAAGACCAAAAAAGGATTAATCTCCCATGAGTGCTGCCCTTAAAGGGCGCGACAGTCGATGGTAACGTTGGATCGTTGGAGGCAGACAAACGGATACTTCGCCAGCCATTAAAACATTATCGACATAGAGATCAATTTTCATTCTCTGTGGTGAAGCGCTGATTTTTGCGCTTCATGAATGGCTAACGGAGGTGTTTGTTCTTTAAGAAAAAGTAAAAAAAGTCGATTTCTTAACGTTGAACTGCACCCCAATTGTTAGACACAACTAACAATTGGAGGTGCAGTTTTTTATGGCGAGATTTTCTT
>NZ_JBHZPF010000065.1:0-23622 GCF_042787975.1 Peribacillus sp. YIM B13482 | reverse complement strand
GAGTCTCGCACTTCCGCTCCAATCAACCTTAAATAGTTTCGTTTTAAAAACAACAATCTTTACGAAAAGAGCCTTTTATTATGATCTTATTATTTAAATTGGCTTTTGGGTTTGATAGCATTGATTTTTTTCTGGGAAAACTCTGTCCGGAAGCCGTTAGTGGCTTTTTTAACAGAGTCTGTAACTGAATGTATCGCTTCACCAACATCTTGAGCAGAATCCAATAATGGTTCAACCGTTTTTATTTTAGTTTTTACATCGTCGGTGATTTCATTTGCAGTTTGCAATAATTGTTTCGATTCGCCGGACAAATCGTGGATGGCATTTCTCACCTCAACCAATGTTTGATTGGCTTCTCCTATCGTGACCATTCCCTTTTGAAGAGTACTAATTAAAAATACGACCAACCAAATGAAGGCTAAAGCGATCGCAGCCACACTATATTGAATTATCAAGATAAAGCTCCCCCTCTATATTAAATAGTAGAAACGATTACTTTAAATAGGTTAGTGAATCCCGGGGTGCCTGTTTTTTAGTGATAAATGATGATACTATTTGATTATTATTTGAACCCCCTCAGCTTCAGTTCGAGTGGATAAATCCTTAGGGCGGCCTTCCAAACTGGCTTCTTTCATGGAATTGGTTACATTATGAATCATTTCCCCAACATCTTGAGCTGATTCTAGCAATGGATCGACATTTTCCATCTTCCCTTTTACATCCGCTGTAATTTGATTGGCAGAGTGGATCAATTGTTTGGACTCTTGCGTCAATCCATGTACCGCATTTCTTACCTCTTCCAGTGTCTTATTTGTTTCTTCGAGCGTTCCCATTCCTTTACGCAGCGTCTGGTTGACATTATATATCAAATACACGACGGCTCCGGAGACACTGGCCACACTTAATTTAATAAACATTTTCATATATCCACTCCTTTCATTTAAATTTATGCACTGCCCCTTCCATTAATTCCCTAAAGCCTTTCACGTGTCCGGTCAGTTTTATAGAGCCATTCACCTTAACCTAAAAGAAGTTTAAAGGATAGTATAAAGGATAATAGTAGGGAGAGACCATATTTAGGAGGAGATTTGTTCATGTCACATGAGAATTATTCATCTGTTATCCAAACTTTAAATGATTGTATGACTGCGTGTAATCATTGTTACGACGCATGCTTAAAAGAAGATCAAGTAAACATGATGGTGGAGTGCATTCGCTTGGATCGGGAATGTGCGGATTTTTGCTCTTATTTAGAACAGGCGATAGGAAGAGGTACACCGTTTATTTCAGAGTTGGCTGAAGTTTGTGCCAAGATCTGTGAAAACTGCGGGAACGAATGTAAAAATCACGATCATGAACATTGTCAAAAATGTGCTGAGGCATGCTTTAGATGCGCAGAAGAATGCATAAAATTAGCCGCTTTATGAAAGGAATAGCACTAAGCTATTCCTTTTATTTTACTTCCCCTTTACCTACCCATTACTTTGTTAAATCTATTTAAGGATGATGATATAATTTATATATTCTAGCGAGGTATATGTTGAAATTTTTTAAAGATGAAATTTATAAAAATACCAAAGACATATATTGAAAACCGCCATTTTTAGGCACACTAGTATTAAAAACAGGAGGATATTATGACACCTCGAAATGCGGCTAAAGCTGATTTAGAAGTGAAAGATACCCCCGCTTCACCTGATAAGGAAAGTGAATTAGCCAAACTCAATCGATTATTAGGTGCAGTCATGCGATATTTATCAGATGATGAGCAAGAAGAAATTGATATAGAGTATCTTCTCGAAAACACCGAAGGGCTGCGGGATTGGTGGAGCGCATATAGGGAGCTTGATCGAAAACGGGTCGAAGAAGAAATAAAAAATTCCCTGACAGCTCTATCCCTTGAAGAACTTGAAAACATCCGTGAACAAATCCGCACAAAGGAATAATAAAAAAAATCCCTGCACTGGGATTTAACCAGATCATACAGGGATTTTTTTACTTTCTTCTATATACAAATACATTTTTTTGAAATTAAAAAACATTCCGTTCATGCGGCAGCAGAAATCATTTGATTCAAAGACCACTCAATGAACTTAGTTCTAGTTGAACGATCATGGAATCAACTAATGCATGCAATGGATTTAAAACTGTGTTTCCTGTCTGAAACTCATAACGTTGAGCTGCTTCAACCATTGATAATTGCGCCACCGACAGCGGTCTTTCCCCACTATTAAAGTGGTGCAGGAACTTAACGATTTCCTGGTTATATTTTTCACCCAATCCCTGCATAATGAATTCAAACGTATTGTCGATGATGATTACTTCAAAATCCACACCCTCATATTTTTCAGCATGTGCATTTAAACGTTTGACAGTTCCTTCGACAGTAGCAGGGTTCGTGAATAATATGACTTGCGGTTGCCGCAATTGGCAAATTTGTTCAAAATATGGTTCATCGATTTTAATGATAGGCATGGGTAAGGAGAGTTGTTCTTCGTTTAAAAAGGCGATGTAATTCGTACAGGTTATCAGGATGGCATCCACTTTACATTCGGCAATCCATTCGACTTGTTCTTTAACCATTTTTTGAGCATCCGAATACTTAAACTTTACATCCGATGCCACCCTTTGCATCAAGCCTGGATCTACAAAATGAAGCCATTCAATATCAAATTTCGAGAAGGCTTTTTCTATATATTCAATATTTGTATAGTGTGCATGCAAACAGCCTATCTTTTTTCTCATGAATTTCCCGCTTTCAGTCAGTTTTCTGATTATTCTAATACAAAAAGACGTACTTTGCCCACTACCTGCAAAAACGATATTTTCCTTTTCCTAAGCCAGCCACCTCATGCTTAATCCAAGATAAAGAATCCCTCAAAAAATATATCTTTAAAGACAGCATGCCGGTTGGGTATGAAGCGGACACCCGGGCATATATTTATCAAGGCAATAGCAAGGGTATCATCAGGAAAATGGAACGGTAGCTTTACACTTCAAGTAATGCTAGTATTACTTGTAGATTGTCAAGTCGTAAAGTTCAGATGAAAATCTTAATTTTGGAGAGTGTTTATTATTCTATATTTAATCGCGATTCTTTTCCCCCCTTAGCCGTATTATTAGCGGGTAAACCCATTCAGGCTTTGTTTAATTTAATCCTCACACTAATTTTTTACGTACCTGGTTTAATTCATGCCATCTTAGTGGTGCATGATAAAAAAGCTGATAAACGTATGAAGCAGCAAGCATCACTTATTGCTAAAGCGAAACGGAATGACTGAGTATATATTCAACAGATTACAACCCGAATACCTACACCAAAGGTGTTCTTTATTCGGGTTGCTCAATATTGGAAAAATTTCAGTTTAGTTGAATCTGTGTGACTTCCTATGCCCTCTGTGGTAACAAGCATCACATATATGAAAACGGGAGTCATCCGGCAACTTTTTTCCACAGCGCTTGCATTTTTTTTGATAATTCAACATTTCGTCTTTTAACTGATCATGAACGCCCTCACTGATTTCTTCACGGATACGCTCCCAGTAAACAGTTTCAGTCCTCTTACCCATCCGATATAAAAATAATAGATGAAGGCCTATCGCTTTATAAGAAAGCTCCAGTTCCTCCAGATTTTTAGTCTTGATGATCGGTTCAGGAAGTTCACTGCTCTCGGCAATCGCTTCGACCGTTTCCAGCCACTGCTTGATCAGACTTGGTTCTTTCGCTGAAAAAGGGATATGCAAGAATCCATATAAATCCATTAAGGAAAAACGCGCTTCAATTTCAGTATCCCGTATAAGCTCGTAAAGCTCCCTTTCTTCCGATAGTGATGCCTTTTTCGTGCCTTTAGGAGGCTCGAACCTCTCCCACATTTCGAAAAATGTTCCTAGATTCCTGTAATACTTTTGAAAACGTTCAAATACAGCCGAGGTTGGGGCAATAGTGAAGGTCTGAACTGGCTCATCTACTTGTTCCAACAACTTATTCATGATTTTAATCTCTGCTGTAAATGCCACCTTGCCAGTATCGTAAATCCCTTTTCTCCCTGCTCGACCTGCGATTTGTTTGATTTCTTGAGAAGTCAATCTTCTTCTTCGAGTCCCGTCGAATTTTTCATTTTCAAGAAAGACGATGCGTCGGATTGGCAAGTTCAATCCCATTCCTATCGCATCTGTGGCTACCACCACTGAAGTTTCACCGCGATTGAATAACTCTATTTGCCGTTTTCTGTTTTCAGGTGGCATACTGCCGTATATCATGCTGACATTATGTCCACTCTCTTTTAGACGGGATGCGGTTTCCAGTACGTGCCTTCTTGAAAAACAAATGAGCGCATCCCCTTTTTTGGTATACTTCAATCCAAATTCCTTTTGTTCTACCTCCAGCGGTATTTCACGTCTGTATTCGTGGAGTTCTAAATCTGCTTCATTCAGTAGGTTCAAAAGCATCATTTTGATATTCTTGCTTCCGATAATGTGTACTTCTTTCGCATTTGCTTGTGTGATTGCCCTAAACCACGAAAAGCCTCGATCTTTATCGGCAATCATTTGGGCTTCATCTATAACGATCACTTCATGGTAGTCTTTTTCATGAAACATTTCAACTGTGCTGGAAACATGATTAGCACCCGCAACTGCCTTTTCTTCTTCACCGGTTTTTAATGAACAAGGAACACCATCCGCATTTAATTTATCAAACACTTCGAGGGCTAGTAGTCTAAGGGGCGCCAGATACAAACCGCTTTCCGCTTCTTTCATTTTTTGTAGGGCCTTATGTGTCTTCCCGGTATTGGTCTCTCCGATATGCAAAACATACCTAACTTTTTTCCCTAATGATGGAGTATAGGCCTTTCCGATAATGTCATCAATCATCCTTTGCTCTTCAGCCAGCTTCTTTGCCTGCTCTGCCAATACTTCAGCTTTTCTTCTTTCTCTGTTCGCCTCGTCCTTTTCAAATATTTGTTCGTGCAATGTTTCATTAAAAGGAATTCCTTCAAGGCTCAGTAAATCAGAAAGGTATTCTTCCTGAAGTTCATCAAAACAGGCCTGAGACAAATCAGCCAATTCATCCCTTAATATACCTTGAAGGTCTTCAACCGTCAGCCTTTCCCCATATGACTCCAAAAAATCATGATGCAGTGCAACAGGTAATTGGTTCAAGTACTTTTCTGGGGCTAATTTCAGAATGAAATCCGAAACTAGCCTTTCATACCGGTAGAAGTAATTTTCATACTCAAAATGGTTCCTTCCCCAATCGTGTAACGAGTGAATATCGCCTGTCAGCTCTTCAAAAAAATCAGAGACCATAAGGTATTCGGCTGCTTGAAATCCCCCCTCTTCAACCAATCGTTCTTCAAGCAAGTATGGATCGACATATTGAAATTTAGGCTTATTATTAAGATCCGCTGCCAAATTTCCAGCAATATAATTCCTGACATGTAAATATAAAAGCAGTGAGCTTTTTTCAAAAAAAGTATTGGCCTCTTCTTGAAGTCTAACGCGTATTTTCCATCGTTGCTTAGCCAGCCGCTGTTCTTCTTGTCGCTTAGTGAAGTTATCCCTTGCATTTTTATATCTCTTCTCCCAATCATCTGGATTTTCAGCAAAGGATTTTTTTATCCACGATAAGGCATCAAAAGGACGATACTTCTTTAATTCGTTCCGGAACATGCTATTTATCAGCTTATGATCTGAACCTTCTGTTACAAATCCCCTTTCGCTTAGAAACACCTTTTTTTCCTTCCTGGGCACATCGTTTGATGCTTTATTTAACCAAACATTGATCCAAATTTGCTCAATAAAAGAAACCCTGTCTGATATATATGTTGCAAACGAAGGCATCGTCTCTTGATTCTCTAAAAAGTAATCCATATCCTGGATTATTTTTTCCTTTGTATTGTCTATAGCAATAGGATATATACTTTCTAATTTTCCCATAATGATCCCCTTTTGAATTATCCTGTATGTACTTTATTCTTACCTTTTATCCTCTCCAAAACATTTTTTTAAATGAGCCAGATACATTCGTTTTATCTAGGTAATTCATGTGGTTCTTAAATCATGACAAGGAACAGAAATGCCAAGCTGCTTTAACCTCATGCGAGCCAAGGTAAATATGATAATTGATACTAATTTTGTACCTGAAACGGTACTCTTGCCATTTCACGTACAGTATAATACAGGTTAGATAGACTGATTATTGACTTAAAGGAAAATATCGGTTATTAAGTGATGCCCATACCGGCATACAGAAACGAATAGCCGATTAGCCATTTGGAGATCAGGCAAAAGAAATTTAATGATATTAAAAAAAGCAGAAAATAAAATAATGGTCAATTTTTAACTGACTGACAATCATACTGAATTAAGAAAAATAGAAACAGCCCATTAAACGGTCAGCTTACCGATTACATTCCATCAATAAAACGAATCCAACCCCTTAATTGAGTTTAGTGGAAATCCTGGTAACTGTCACGGTATTCAGATTCCGCTTTTGTGTCTTTCTAGTTCAATATGAGAAATAACATCCGGAAACCTAAAAAGACTAAAGATAAAAGAGGAGCCTGAAAATGATTCAGCAAGATATCAATTATTATAAAAATTTTGACTCTATGGCTAAAGAAGTATTAGCACTATTAGCCCAAACCATTGATGTCAATACATTCTTTCTTTCGATATTGAATCCCACACAGAGTTTTATGATCAAATCCTTCAATAGAAATGCTAAGTTAATTTGTGAAGGTGACATCCTTCCTTATAATATGGCTTATTGCAAATTAGTTGTTGAGAATGGCTTGGAACCACTCGTAATCCCGAATTTAAAGAAACATGATTTGACTAGTGGCCACCCTGTAACGAAGTTTATCGAGAATGGGTGTTTTATGGGAACGCCCCTTACAAATGAGGGTGAAATCATTGGTACATTATGTGCATTCGACATTAAACCTTATGATTTTAAGGAGTATGATATGATACTCATCAAATCTTTGGCAGCTTTGATTAGTCAAACCATCATTCTTGAAGATGGGATAATCAGAGATCCTTTGTCAGGTCTTTATAATAGGCACTTCATTTATAATTATTTTGATTTTCATGACGATAAAACAAACGATGAAATGGCCATTCTTTACATCGATCTTGATCATTTTAAATTTTTCAATGATTCCTTTGGTCATGATGCTGGAGACGACGTTATAAAAAAAGCGGCTGAATGTCTTTTGCAAACCGTCCCCCGCGGGAGTCATGTGGCACGTATAGGTGGAGATGAATTCATTGTATTATTACATCCATCGCATTGTGAGGATTTAATGAAAAGCACACAGCAAAACGCAGAATTAATATTAAACCAATTATCCACAATGCCCATTCCCATTAAAGGAAATGATTATTTTGTATCAGTTAGCATAGGGATAAGCTTTTATCCTCATAATGGTACGGAAATGGAGTCACTTTTGAAAAAAGCTGATCGTACGATGTATACAGCTAAAGAGTTAGGTCGAAAGAATATTCAATACTTTCACCCGCTGTGATTGAAAAATAAAAAAACCAGTTCTCCTTAGAGACTGGCTTTGACTTTTACCTTAAAAAAATCCAACGTTTAGCTTTAAGCCTTTGCAACAGCTTGAGAAGATCAGCATTTTCCTTATGTATCCGTTTCTCGGATGGTGAAGCCGAGGGGGCCGGGATGTTAACTCTCTCGGGTTTTTTGTTCATATCCTGAAAGACCCTTCCTATTCCTTTAGTTTTGAATAGTATATGCGGGCTTTCCATTAAATATCATAAGGCAAAGGAAAACCTCTGCCTTGATTCTTATTAAACACTTTTTAACCGGCTGAAGCGTGCAGCTTTTTCTTTTTGTTTTAGGATAATGCGTTCGTTTTGTTTCATCACCTTTTTAGTATGGGGACTCAAACCTACGTCGGGTATTTTCACCTGTGGTTTGATTACGGCAACTGACACTTCACTGCCGGCTTTATCATAAATGCTCATTTATCTTCACCACCCGGGTTTTGTTTTATGACCATATCGAACATCATGATTAATAATGCTATTAATAAACAATCGACTTCTGAAACGAAGCTTTCTGATTTAACGTCAAGGATATAGGATTCCATCAATATACTTACTGGCTGCAGAGCCATTTTTTCTTCATCATTATAATACGTATCTTCTCTTTCCAATGTAGCACGAATGGTACTGCCATTCAAGTTCGGATGCCCATTTATCACCAATTGCTTGTCCTGTTCCGTTTTGAAAGGAAGGATTTTCACGTTCATCCCTTCTTTTACGGCATAAGCTTGAAGGAGAATGCTCAAATAAGCCAAGTATTCCTTATTCGTTTGATAATACTCAGGAATTCCTTCTTTTTTAAGGAGATGAAACATATTCTTGACCTTTTCCCTATTATCCGTTAAAAGTTTGTCACTTTCCGCAACGGCTTTTGTTGCATAGGACAATTCATTATCGCCAATTTTGGATATATACATGCTCAAGAACACAAACATATCTATCAGGATAAATACAATAGCCATAATCAAGAAGTTTTTCCATTCGTTAAATATACTCATCGGATAGAAATTCCAATAAATCAATGCTCCTAATATAAAAATGACATACCAGGTTTTTCGAATCGCTTCAATCCTTTTACTTACCCTATCTTTATATTTCCAAGAAAGAATGACATATGCTAATAAAGCAATAAATACTACCCATACAAAGACTCTGAAAAACATTAACAATCGTTTTATCCCCCTACCATTCATACGGCTGTTATATCCCATATCCGCTCTCTATATTATTCATTATATATACCCCTTTTCCCTGCCTGGGGCGGGTGAAACTTAAACACTGGTCATGAGTTTTCAAAACACTCCTCCCAAAGGGAATTTCCACTATATGAATCATCGATTTCACCAAGCAGCAACACCTGTTCTCAGGAGGGTAAATCTATATCATTTTTCTTGTGGGATATCGCAGTAAATAACCATACAAATTCTGTGATATGATAAGTTAACGAAAGGTCTGATTAATATGGGAGGAACATAATTCATGCTGAAAATTATAAAGATCATCATTTCTTCTATTATACTAGTGTTACTTTTCCTTAACCTCTATCCTCCGCTGGGGAGGCGGACAAACAAAGAAAAAGTGCGAAGTTTCACTACTAAAGAGAATTTTGCCAATGGGAAATTCCACAATCAGATCCCTGCTAGTCAATCGATGAGTTTTAAACATACCGGTTCCATTTTACGGGATTACATAAAAGGCAATCCAAAAAGAAGGCCAGACCATCCTATCGGAATTGGAACAAAAGAACCTGTATCTGTGGATTCCAATAAGGTCACCTGGTTTGGTCATTCTGCATTCATGTTGGAGATAGACGGGAAAACCATTTTGGTGGATCCGATGTTTGGCAAAGCACCCACTCCGTTTCCTTGGTTTGGGAATAAGCGGTTTAGCGGGGAATTGCCTGTTGATTTAGATTCACTGCCTCCTATCGATGCCGTCCTGCTCTCACATGACCATTACGATCATCTGGATTATTTCTCAATAAAGAAAATAAAAGATAAGGTCGGTCAGTTCATTGTTCCACTGGGTGTCGGTGGACACCTTGAAAGATGGGGCGTTAAACAAGAACTGATCCAGGAACATAATTGGTGGGATGAAGTTTCATTCAAGGATTTGAAATTTGTTTGTACACCTGCAAGGCATTTTTCTGGAAGGAGTTTAACCGATGGCAATACGACATTGTGGTGTTCTTGGGTAATTAATGGAAAACGTGAAAAGGTATTTTTCAGCGGTGATAGTGGATATGGTAGCCATTTTAAAGATATCGGCGAAAAATACGGTCCTTTTGATTTAACTTTAATGGAATGCGGCCAATATGATGAGCGCTGGTCAACCATCCATATGATGCCTGAGGAAACTGTTCAAGCACACATCGATGTACAAGGAAAACTGATGATTCCCATTCATTGGGCTGGGTTCACATTGTCTTTTCATGATTGGACAGATCCGATAGAACGGGTAACAAAAGCTGCCAATGATCTTGCCGTCCAAGTCTGCACACCTCAACTGGGCGAGCAAGTATTGATCGGTTCAGCAGATTTCCCGCAAACAATATGGTGGAAATGAAAATGGACCATTCAGTTTGTAGAAAAAAGGGGTTCGGAAAACGTATCTTTTATCAAATGATGTTCCCGAACCAACTGACTCAAAGCAATACCTACAACTCTTCAGGTATGATTTCTATCTAAGTTTTGTAACAAAGTTGATTAGAACGGCTCTGCGGGACTCCTGCTTAGAAAAGCGAGTCTAGGGAGACCGCCCGCGAAAGTGCCTGGAGTGGAAATCAACATTCAAATTGTACAAGCCATAAAAAAACACCCCGTAAATGCTAGTTTGGTTAACATTTACGGGCAGTTCAAGTTTGCCTACAGTCTGAATGGTCCATTCCTATTAGGATGGACCATTTTCATTCATTTCACACTTTGTTCCTCTTTATATTCAAGATTCACTTTTATCGTATGCTCTTTCTCCCCTTCAAAATAATTCGTCCCTATTACACCTAAAATGATTAGTACTGACCCCATAATATCGTAGATTGTTATATTTTCATCAAGAATGAGAGCTCCCGCTGCAATCGTGACAACCGTGGAAAGATTTGCAAATACACTCATTTGAGATGCTTTGATTTTTGATAAAATCGTATTGGATAATAACGAAGTGACCAATGAAGCCAATATTCCCAAATACAAAATGGAACTGATGAATTCCATGCTTGACCATGGTGTAAAGAATTCCGGCATTGTTGCTTGTTTTAAATGGGTAACGAGCGCGGCAACGTTAAAAATGACAAAGCCTGTTCCCATCATGAAAAAGGACATTTCACCTGGTGTATAGTCCTTGGCAAGCGAACGGGTCATCGTTGTATAACATGCAGTAGCAATACAGGAGAGCAGAATCAACACCATCCCAAGCATGTCGGAAAAATTGATCGTGCTCCCTTTCATCACAAAAATAAAAATGACCCCAACTACCGACAAGACAATCGAAAGTTTTTGATATAAAGATGTTTTCTCCTTAAGGAAATATCCAGCTATCATTAATGTTAGAATTGGGGTGACGGCAGACAGAATTCCAGCATCGGTGGATTGCGAATACTTAAGTCCGAATGTTTGAAAGGTAAAGAAAAGAGTGGGGAATAGCAAGGATAGTGGAACCAGATTTTTAGCCGACTCCCAGGAATAGTTCAACTTAATGACTTTAAAGGCGACAAGGAATAAAATGATGGCGAAAGAAACCATGAATCGGAACGCCAAAGTATCAAGCGGATTCGATTCTGCAATCGCCATTTTCGTGAATAAGAAAGATAGGCCGACAATACATGAATGAAATAGGGCTAACATGCATACAAATGTTCGGGATTTCATGGATGCAACTCCTCAACTAGATTACTATATTTCCTTTTAGGTATAGTACCCTTTGTATCTGACTTGCAACCCAAGTTAGAGTTAAAAGATGATGATGGCTTAAATTCTATTGAAAGCTACAATTCTTCATAGATCAATCATGCATAACAATATCATATTAAAGAAGGATCATTTTCATGCTTTAACGGTGATGATCCATGTAACTTTCGGTCCATATTCACTTTTTCTTCAAAAGTCTACACTTTAGAACATTGCTAAGTATGATAAAATTCAACGAGAAAGAGAGGTATACATAAATGTTAGTTACTACAATAGTATTCCTAATGGCAGGCCTAGCCGAAATTGGTGGTGGCTACCTAATTTGGCTTTGGTTAAGAGAGGGTAAATCCATTTATCTAGGGTTAGCCGGAGGGTTTGGGCTGGTATTATACGGTATCATAGCAACTTTCCAAACGTTCCCTACCTTTGGACGGGTATACGCTGCATATGGCGGGGTTTTCATTGTTTTATCGGTTTTATGGGGATGGGGCATCGATAAGAAAACTCCTGATCTATATGATTGGATTGGAGCTGCAATCTGTTTAGTCGGGGTTTCAGTCATTATATGGGGACCTAGACAGTAAAAAAATGAAAGGGCCTTAGCCCTTTAATTCCTCACTAAAACCTTCACTAGGTGTTTGGCCGTTTTACTAATATCCAAGTAGCTTTACCAGCCTTTCCCCTTCAATAATTCCCCACCCAACCCTATAGGCAATAGATCGCCTATTTGTAGAATTCATCTCATGCCTTAAAGCAAGCTTATTAGCTGCTTTCGATTAGGGTACGTTAGAACAATTTCTTTTCCTGCCTGCTTACAGTCATATTGCTGAAATTATCGTTATGAACCAAATTCCCACTGCTGAAATGATGCTATCCCCCAACACTGCCGACACCTGCATAAAAAACGCCCTCTTATCAAAAGAGGGCGTTTACGATTATAATATTAAGCATCTAAGGCTTCCTTACGCTTTCTTTTCTTAGATTCGGTTATTAGATCATAACCAAGATAAAGGATGATAGCTGCGCCTAATAATTTAATATATAACGGAATCTCCGCTATGAAGAAATATATCATAGAGAATAATGTACCTATAATGCATAACCAAAAAATTATGTGCTTTAAAAATTTCAAAGTAATGACTCCTCTCAAAAGATGAGATTAATTTCTAGTTCGCTCCACTTCAAGGAGGAATTAATTATCCGTACAATCATTCTAACATTTATTCTTTATATAATGGAGTGAATTGCATTGCGAAATTATGAACATTTAAGAAACTTTATCCTTTCGATCTTTTCCCTCTAAGGTCAGGGCGAACAATTCCACCAAAATCGTTACTAAAACGTATAAATACCGGAATCATGACTCCTCCAACAGAAGCCCTCAAAAACGAATGAGCATGAAATGACGGCGAGGGTATCCATGCATTCCATTTCATGCATTTGACTTTTACAAAACATTCATTTTATCGGATTCTACCACTATTTCTTCATTTGGTTCCGAATGATCATTTTTGTAATATGCCATTTTCACTGGAACGAATGATAAAGCAACTGCTGCTATCAGACCTGGAATGGCAAAGGCAATGAAATTCAATTGGATGGGCAGCGAGATGGACAATAAAAATCCGCCGAGTATAGGTCCTAGCATACCGCCGATCCTTCCGATTCCAGATGCAACACCTAATGCAGTCGATCTAATATTTGGTGGGTAGTATTGTGAAACATAGGCTTGTACAAGGTTTTGGGCACCAATGGTACAGGCACCTGCAATCGCTACCAAGGTGTAAATCATGAAGGAACTTCCGCCCATTCCCAATAGCGTCAAACTGACTGCCCCAAGCGCATACATCGGCACAAGCATTTTCTTGGATCCATAACGATCACAAAGTTTAGCGATTATCAGCGTGCCAATGATAGCTCCCCCCTGCAGAACGATCAAGAAACCTAAACTTGAATTCAGCGCATACCCTGCCTCGATCATTAGCTTGGGAAGCCATGTATTCAATCCATATACCATCAATAGACACATGAAAAAGGCGATCCAGAACATCATGGTGCTTAGAGTACGGGCCCCCTTAAACAATCCAACAATCGGCATATTCGTATCAGTTTTTTTCACTTCTGCAATTTCGTCCCTGATGTCGAAATTGCTCTCAGGACTTACCTTGGATAATATCCTGATCAATTCTTCTTTTCTGTCAACTCTGATCAGATGCGTAGAAGCCTCTGGTAAACGCTTCATCATGAAGGGTAAAAATAACAGTGGTATTCCCGCAAACCAGAATATTGACTCCCAACCTAGGATCGGCATAAACAAGATACCCAGTATCGGGGCAAGCATCCCTCCGAATGAATATCCGCACAAAACGACCGAAACGACCATGCTCCGCATCGTTTTCGGTACATAATCCGTCAATAAGGCAATGACGTTCGGCATGATGCCCCCAAGCCCTAATCCCGCCAAAAATCGGAAAGTCGAAAACATGGTAGGCGTGTTCGCAAATCCACATAAAAGTGTAAATAAACTAAATAAAATCAGCGAAATCGCTATTAATTTTTTCTGCCAATCCGATCTGCCAATGTACCAAAGAAGATCGCCCCGAACATCATTCCAAATAGACCATAGCTGCCCATAGCCCCCGCTTCCACGGAAGTTAGGTTCCACTCCTCCGTCAATACCGGGACGACCGTTCCGTAAACGACAAGGTCATAGCCATCAAAAAGGATTATTATAAAACACCATGCCAGCAACCCAAAATGAAAGCGGTTAAATTTACTGTTGCTAATTACCTCGGTTGTGTTAATACTAGCCATAAAATTTTCTCCTCCCTAAGGTGACTGCAGTAACTCCATCCAAATGATAGCGCTTACGTAATTATTAAAAAAATATCGACACACCATAATTTTATATAAATAGTGAACCGAGTTATCTAATTATTATTATAATAGCTAATTATCAGATATTTCAATAAAAACTTTCACATATTATTCATAAATCGTGGGTCCTTACATTTTAATTTTTCTGACAATACCCATTCGTGTATCTATCTACAACACTCTGAACATTAGTAAAAACAACAAAAAACCAGCCCCAAATCGGAACTGGTTTCTAATTTTAAAAATATAAGCCGCCATTGCCGTATTCAAGTAAGAAAGTTTTAAACCACCACTCCTCAAAGTGGGTGTTTGCAAAAACAATCCTGTTGTCCAAGTCAGTGACGAGGCATAACATTCCTGTTTCGATGTAAAACTCCCTATTACAGCTTAAAGGTTAAAACTTAATTATCATTACGAACAACGCAGCTTGTATAGTTATAATACCTAAATACCTTCAATCTTGCAAGTTTAATCATTCCCAAGCAATAAAATTTTTCATGTAACACGAGCGAAATAAGCTGCAGGCCTATACGGAAAAAACCAAAAGCGACACTCTTCACATATTAATTTTATATATTGCATTGGCTAAGATAGGCAGGAAAGATTTTTAGATATAATGTGCAAGATAAAATAGGACAAAATAAATTTAAAATGCTTGTCTAACAGAAGTCTAATTTATGATGTTGAACATTACAATTAATAGTAGATAACATTTGCAAATACTTGTCAGGAGTCTATAATATTAACTATCAGATTTGATTGGAGTGACTAGTAATGTTTTCAAACATTGGTTTTCCTGGTTTAATTTTAATTCTTATTTTAGCTTTAATTGTTTTTGGACCGAATAAGCTTCCGCAAATCGGACGGGCAGTTGGCACCTCGCTTAGGGAGTTCAAGGATGCAACAAAGGGAATAACAGAAGAAATTCAAGAGGAATTCAAGGATGACGTTCAAGCTGCAAGAAAAGAATCGCTAAAATGAAAAAGACGCCTGCACGCAGCAGGCGTCTTTGATGCGTTTGAGGCGTAGAACCGTCAGGCCACATCCCGACGTTTAGCTAAAAGCTAGTTCTTCGGCTTACACAAATTAGCTCATCGCTTTATTAATATAACATTAAACCTATATTTTTTCAAGAGATTAATTAAACACCCGATTAAATAATGAAATGATAATCCTTATTCCATAATTGCTTTGAGGTTTTTTTATCAAAATATTCTATCGAGTTGTTTATTAAAATATAAAATACTATCACATAAGCCACTTTAAGATGTTCCTTCTAACAAACCTTATGAACTTCTACAAGTTCATCGTTAATTGAGTCAATTGATCCGAGGAAACGGCCACTTGATTGAACGCTTCATTAATTTCCTCGAATATAACATTCATTTCAGTCATTTCCTTGGTGATTTTAATATTCTGCTCTTTTACTGAAAGCATGGCCTTTGCGATATCGGTAAAAAATATGCTCGTTTCTTTACCTTGTTCCGTGCCTTTAGTAATCTCCCCGCTAACCATTGAAATAGATGTATTCATAACATTAGTAAAATGAGCAATGCCACTAACGAGTTTCACTACTTCCGAAATTGATTCTTTGGTATTTTCCGAAAGCTTCCTTACCTCACCGGCTACAACCGCAAATCCTCTACCATTTTCACCCGCTCTTGCCGCTTCGATCGCTGCATTCAATGCCAACAAATTCGTTTGTTCTGCAATTGAAGTGATTATCGTGACAATTCGTCCGATTTCCTTTGATGTATTGGATAGCTGTTCCATATCTTTTGAGATGAGCGTCATTTGCTCCTGTGTTTTTGCCAATCTCTTCTCTAATCCTTGTAACAGTTCAACGCCTTCATTCGATTTTCCCTCTGTCTCTATCGCAATGTCCGAACCCTTTTGAGTGAAATCATGAATTTCGACTACCTTATTTGCCATTAATTGAGTCGCTGAACTTGTCTCTTGACTGATTGCTGCCAATTCTTCTGCATTATGATTCACCTGCAGTTTAATCGTTTCTTTTTCTTCTTGGTTTTTTATACGCATCTTTTCATTTTCAAGCTCATATGCCTCTAAAACGATTTGCTGCTCTAAATTGAAAATTTTGGTGATAGCCAGAATGTTATCCTGATATTGCTCAGTATTCTTTATATTAGAAATTACATGAATGATTAATGATTGCAGTAAATCTTGAAAAGCACTCATATACCATTTTGGCTGCAGTCCTATTCGCACATGTACTTGTGCGATGACATAACGCTGTTTGATATACGCATCATCAATTGTACCACTGAACATTTCGAACATATGACGATGAAGCGTCTTTTTCAACCTATCAACAGAACTATTTTCCGAAATGATTTTCATTAAAGAGGATTCATTTTTTAGATTTTTATAAAAATTTTCTATAATTTGGCTCAAATGTTCTTTTACTTCATCTTGTAAAGACCGAATAAAACATAAATCCCCGATCGTCAAATGAATCATGTCCACTTGAGTCAATACGCTCGGAAATTCAGTGATATTTATACCGACTTGTTCCTTAAATTGCATATAGTCTATAGCATCTATCTTTTGTCTGTATCTCCATATACTTTTCATGATTGAATTGCCCTCCAATTTATCTACCCATATATACTATTTCGACATTAAGGCTGTTAATCTAAACTACTTTAAAATATATTTTTATTTTGCAGTTCATTTTACCTATTAGATTAACCGTTTATGGAGTATTTCCTGTAATCCTTTATTTTGGTCTTGTGGAGTTTTAACATTATCCCTATTTTTCTATAAGTATGATTTTGAAATAATGCACCAAAATCATTCTATTATTCACGCCAATAGTTTGACGGAATCACCGTACATCTCTATACTTATTAAGTCTTAAAAAAGTACGGGAATTATGCTTAATAATTGAAGAAGGTGACATTCATGGATTTTACTATTACCTATCTGTCTTTTTATTTAATCCAAGTCGAAGGAAAAGGCGATCAGGCTGATAAACGTTTTAAACATTTTCAAACCCTTGATACTGAAGAATACGAAGAAAGTCCACTAAAGGATTTTTTGGATGGGGAATTGATGAAGATTTCCAAACGAAAAGTGGACCGTCATCCAAAAACTGAACAAATACCGACCAAAATCGGTTCTTTCATTGTCGAAGAAGGCCATGCACTTGATTCCAACCCTAATTACAATGTATTTAACCGGGTTCGATATGCTAAAACGAAAGAAGAATTCCAAGAGGAAAATGAACAATTCACGCGGTCTTATATTGATACAAGTGCCGTCCGTGGCGGTGTCTTCATAATCGCATCGGCTAAATTATCGAATTATCTCGATGAACCATTCGTTTTCTTATTAAAATGTGATTTCGAGCCAAAAGTTGCTTCCATTTCGGATGAACGGACCCTGATTAGGCACGTTGAAATGGCAATCACCACTAAAAATATGAAATCCATTCAATACCCCTACATGCCCGAAGAAGGAATGGTTGAAGAAGGCGAACTGAAAATCCACCAGGCTTCACATGCCCGCTACTTTGAGGACTTCTTGAAATTCGTCGAATATGGAGAATCGATGCCTGAAATCATGAAAAACCAGGTCATCCACATGGTTCATGAACATGTATCAGCACAATTCGAAGAAAACAGTGACGAACTGCACAAATTCGAACAGGACCTGGAAATCTGGGAAACGAGTGAAAAGCGAGAAATTCAAGAACGCCTTGAAACGCACCAAGTCGTCGAAGCCACTGCCCAAATTGTCGAGCATACACCTGAAGCCGAGCTGCGAATGAAGCTTGGCAGTACATCTATCAAAGGACTACTAGCCGATTTTGGCGATAGCATCCATTTAGGGAAGATTAATGGGAAGTATGTATTAATGATAGAATCCAATGCAATAGAATTCGATAAAGGTGTTTCGCCGATTGAGTTTCATAGACCGGATGATTTACAACTACTGATAGAAAAAATCATAAATAAAAGTTGATAATAGCCCGAGTCACACGAATATTTGATGATTTGTGAGCAAAAATGCGAGCAGTTATGTGATCAATTTTCGACCTTAAAATACTATTAATACTCTTATATCTAGCTACTAACTTACGTTAGTAGTTTTATTTTTTTCTCATTTTAAGCAAGCGTTTATTTTTTCTCTGTAAATTATAAAAACCCCACTCGTTTAGAATGGTGTCATAACTTTTCATCTTTTCGCCTACTTTTAAATGTTACGAGATCGCAAGGTTTTATAAAAACATTGAACTGTAATCCATGTAGTCATCTGCTTCATCGAAAACTGAGATATTTTCGCATTTGTGATTCCAATTGTTTATGTTAGGCTCAATGACTGTTCCATCGTTTAATGTAATTTTCATTTCAATAGTAGAGATTCCTTCAAGTTTATATAACGCTTCAATTAGTGCTTGTTTTTGGTTGTCCGAATTTTGGTTAAAGTTAAGTTCAATGCCCAAGTTTGTGAATACTCCGAAAGATTCTCTTACCATTTCTTTACCTTCTACTGCTACTGTCTGATTTGTCATCCCTTAACCGCTCCCTTTGTTTTGTTATATCGAATCTTATGTCTGTTTTCTCGAATTATTGCTTCGTTTTTGTAAAGCTAATATACCATTTACCAAATATGGGTGTCAACACCAATTCGAAAAAGTTTTATATTTTTTTTAAAAGCTATGGTACACTAAACTAAAGATATTCAATATAAACCTAAAGGAGTGGGTTACATGTTCACCTATGCACCCCTAATGGCTACACTACACAAACGTAAAATAAGTAAGGTTGATTTACAGAAACAAACTAAAATTTCATCATCTACATTGGCTAAGATAGGAAAAGATGAATTTGTATCAATGAAAGTTCTTAATGAAATCTGTGATGTACTTCATTGTGAAATCGAGGATATAATTGCTCATGTAAAAGAAGAAAACCACCAATCTTAAATGACTGGTGGCTTCTTGAATAAAATGGAATTTTATTGTAGATATTGTTATTATCACTAGCTTTTCTTTTTCTTTATTCCACTTCATTGAGCTAAGGTTTAATCCTTAGCTTTTTTTGTTTTTATTTCCTGTTGATTTCTATCGTAAATATTGATAATCATTTTAGCCATTTGTGTAATATTTGGTTTATTAAGAAATACTACCGTTTCTTCTGGGATAACTTTTTTTTGTAGCTTCTTATTTTCTTTCATTTTGATTTCTCATCCAGAAAAGGTTTATCGTCAAGTTTACCCTTTTTTAATAAATCAAAATATAACTTAGTGAATGCCTTACCCATTAATTCCATATTAGGCTCATTTTCTAATGTAATTTTACAGGGTGGTCTATCTACTTTATTTGTTTTTGCTCTCCAGGGAATTTTTGCATTTTTCTAAGCAACCTAATTGACGCATTTTCTTTATTATTTCTAATCTATCCTTATCAGGAAATAGAGCTTCTAATTCCTCGATTGTAGATAATATTGTTTTTTCTTCAAGTAATTTTTCTTCATCTTTGTAAAGGTCTATGGAAGTTAAATATTTTCAAACTTTAACGAACATAAATACTGGCTGTTGTGAGGTAAATAGAAAGTTTCCTTATTATTTAAGTGATTTTTTACAATATTCAGCAAAATATAAGTACTATTTGATTTATACAAAAAGCTCGGTTAGTCAAAAAGCCGAGCTTTTGTTACTCTATTTTTTCCATTTTTTAAAGCATTCATAATAACATTCGTAAATATTTTTCGAAGTTAACTCCTTCTACTTTAGGAATTTGCTCCAAGGAGGAATCATTGATAGCCTCTGTCAGGAATGCCACTGCGAGCTGTACGGATTTTTCTAGGTTCTCTCCACGCATCATGCTTCCCATAATCACAGATGCAAATAAATCACCAGTACCTGAATAGCTTTCACCGTTATACTGCGTCGCACTATAAAAGGTTCTACTTCCGTCCAAATACATATTTCCGATAAACTGCTTCTCTGAATCTGCTGACGGTGGATTCATTCCAGTGATGATAACCTGAGCTCCCGTTTCTTGCTGCAACATATTCCCTGCTTCTTCTATCGCTTTAATATAGTCCTCTTCGTTTGAATAGCTATGTAGCTTTTCATAAGACAATCCGGTTAATAAACAGCACTCTGTAACATTTGGTGTAATGACATCTGCACGCTTCACCAGTTCTCTCATAAGTACCAGTAATTCATCGGTAAAAAGTTTATAGACTTCTCCTATATCCCCCATTACTGGATCAACAAGTAAAATGGTTTCTTTTGTATAAAATTTATCTAAAAAATGGAAAATATTATTAATTTGCTCTTCACCAGTAACGAAGCCGGTATAGATTCCATCAAAGGTTACATTAAGCTTGCTCCATTCTTCTATGAAGTATTTCATTTTGGATGTAAAATCTTCACAAAAAAAACTTGGATATCCGGTTTGCGCAGTCAATATGGCCGTTGGTAAAGGGCATGCCTGCACGCCCATGACCGAAAGAACCGGAATTGCAGCTGTTAATGAACATTTTCCAAAAGATGATAAATCCTGTAGTACAGCAACTTTTTTCATAATAACCTCCATATGGCCTATCCACTTTAAACTTTATTTATCTTATCATAAATCAGCTAAAAACAGTCATCTCCTCTCTCTTTTCAATACGTATAATATCTGTATTTTTTATCAACTGACCTCATAGTTTTTTAATAAATTGACACTTTTATAGACACCAGTCTTTTGCTAAAATCATAGGAAAATTCTAGTTAGGAAGGTTTACAGATATGCAACATACACAAAGTTATTCAAGGTCAAGTCAAAAAACTATGGATTTAATTATTACCGCAATGTTGATTGCACTCGTGTTCCTATCTACTTTCTTTTTGAATATTAAACTGCCAATTGCCGCAAATGGAGGGTTAGTTCATCTAGGAACAGCTATGCTTTTTATTGCATCTATTTTATTTGGTCCTAAAAAAGCAGCTCTTGCTGGTGCGATAGGAATGGGGTTATTTGATATAGTTGGAGGGTGGACATTGTGGGCACCTATCACCATTGTGGCGCGTGGTTTGCAAGGATATATAGTTGGTAAAATCGCTTGGTCAAAGGGTCGCAACGGTACTAGCATTGCTTTCAATGTAATAGCAACAATCGTTTCCATTCCATTTATGATAGCTGTTTATTATATTGGTGAAGGGATTCTATACGGTAATTGGATTGCACCTTTAGCTTCGATACCTGGAGATCTCGTTCAAAATATATTAGGAATTATCGTTGCCGTTCCAGTTTGTGTGGCTTTGAAAAAGGTTCCTTATTTTAAGTAAATTCGCTATAAAGGTAAACGTCAAGTAGCCCCCAAATACTACATGGATGGTGTATTTGGGGGCTATGTTTTGTTTGCTTCCCTTTTTATCGGTACTCTGCATGCAGAGGGTAAACTAGATGAACACGACAAGACTTTATCTATTTCTTTTTTTCATTCTTAAGTCTTTTAACGTGAGCTCTCATTTTATCTAATTCCATTTGTTTCCCTTCTTCATCATTTGCCAATGCAGAAAATAAAGCTATCGTGCCTAATTTGTCGATATTCAAGCCAGTATAAATAGATCCATCGCCTACTGTACCACCGATAAATCGAACAATTGTATCTTTTACCTCAGTTATATTTGAACTCTGAAATGTGTTATCAGTTGTTAAATTCACGCTCGCAAAAACATTAACTGTATTAGCTGGTGTATAGGAAACTTTATGAGAAACACCACTCATATCCAATACTTGAAAGGAAGATGTGCCGTATGGCTCAATACCCGCAGGACCCTTGTCAAAAATAGCTTCTGCGATTTCTTGACCATTCCCACCCAATACATACACTTGATAACTATTAGGCGGTGTTCCGTTCACTGTTACGTTTGTATTGTTATTATGAATGTTTGCAGCCCTTACGCCTAAAACGTTTTGCACGGCTGAAACAATGCTGTTAGGTGTTGCATACCCTTTTATCCCGTTTGTTTCCAACAACCTTTTTCTTAATTCAATATCTGTTTCTTTTTCTCTCCCGCCTGTAATAGCTTCAGAGTTTATTACTGTTTCAATGTTTGAGCTCGGTTCACTTTGTACGGTAATTGTTCCAGGTAATGTGTTGCCGATTAAACCAGCTGTAAGACTTACAACTGACCCCGTACCTATTCCAGATGAATTCAATAACGCATCTTCTTTTAATGCATAATCTACTCCTGTTTCGGTTTCGAATCTAGTCCCACCAACAACTGTATAATTTGGAGTTCCTGTGAAATCAACAGTTCCCTCTGCATATAATTCCGGGTTCCTTGAAGTCAAAAAGTAACTAGTCAAGTAATCTAGGTTTTTGTCTACTGCTTCCGAAGGATGTCCGCTATGATACACCTTTTCTGCCAATTCCCATACCTTTGCAAGTATCCATGATAATAGACCACTGATGATACCATTAGGGCTTTTATATGATAAGTTCACATCTTCACCAAACAGTTCCTTTTGTTTTTGATCAATTTCTTCTTTCAAGTCTGCTTGATTAGGGCGGTTAAACCCTTTTTCCGAAAGTCCCCATGCCATTAAATTTCAACTCCCTCCAGCTCCACAATTTCCCCGTCTTCTTTGCGCATGATTATATCAATTGAAATATTACCAAAAATACTTTCTGACAACTTGCCTACCGTACAGTATGAATACACTGTGCTTGTGGAACTATCCTGCCCCGTTAGTTCCATAAAAAAAGCGATCCTTCTTAATGAAGACCGCATCCGTTAGTTGAAGTTCAAGGATATGTTTTTATGTGCTTATAATTTATTAACTCACCCCTTGTATCTACAACAACCTCATCTATTCCATAACTATTATGAGCATCATAATAAGGGTGAACTTTTAGAGTTATCTCATATCCGCCACCAACTCCATAAAGTTGCTTAATTTTGAGTATTTCTGTGTCATACGAAGCCCAAGTAAGATTACTTGGTGCATCTTTATCATCTTTATAAATTTCAGCAATTGCTTTATCTACTGGTTGTCTCAGACTATTTATAAGTGCATATTTAAGCGTTTCACATAGTTCCGTATCAGCTTCATTTATTGTTTTAGGGGTACAGCCACATCATCATCAAGCTAACAATAACGAGTTACCCCAAAACGAGAAAAACGAGTAAGATGCACAAAATTTTCGTTCTGGGGGTATTATGATATCTTGGTATGTCAACACTAAATCAAACAACTTTTTTAAGGGCTAAGTTTCGATAAGCCACCGGACTTAAGTAGCCAAGTG
>NZ_JBHZPF010000064.1:0-23757 GCF_042787975.1 Peribacillus sp. YIM B13482 | reverse complement strand
AGATATGGCGCGTCACCACTTTTTGATGGTCTTTGCTTTCTGTACACTGTGATAAAAATGAACATGTCTTACAAATGGTGTTTGGGAGATTTATACTCACGATATCCCGGACCGCCCGCGGAAAGCGAGTGCCCTACGTTCTAATCAACGTTCGAATTTTTAAAACCCTCAAAAAAAATGTAGACAAACTCGATTTTCATCGAGTTTGTCTACAGTCTGTGAGGACGCCATAATGATGGCGTCCTCCTTCTAAATTAATCCTCTTCTCTCATTCCTGAATACATAAGCAGAAGACGAACTAGTTCCAGTACGGCAACTAGAGCGGCAGCAACATAAGTCATCGCAGCTGCACTTAATACTTTTTTCGTTTCCCGTTCTTCGTCATTACGGATAACTCCTACAGAAACGAGTTGATCCATTGCCCGAGAGGAAGCATTGAACTCCACTGGCAGAGTGATTACTTGAAATAATACTGCTGCTGCCATAAATACGATACCTGCTATTAGTAAGCCTGGAATTCTGGCTAACACCCCGATTAAAATTAAGATCCAAGATATATTGGAACCGAAGTTAGCGACAGGCACTAAAGCATGACGGAAACGTAAGAATGCATATGCTTCTTTATCTTGAATCGCATGTCCCACTTCATGGGCTGCAACAGCTACACCTGCAACTGAATGGCCGTGATAGTTATCCGTTGATAAACGCACCGTTTTATCCCTTGGATCATAATGGTCCGATAGCATTCCAGGTGTCTCTTCGACCCTGACATTAAACAGTCCATTTTGATCCAAAATGGCCCGTGCCGTCTCAGCACCATTCATACCAGAAGAAGCCTGTACTTTTGAATATTTTTTATACGTGCTTTTCACTTTCATTTGTGCATAAATCGGGATTAAAATGATAATCGCCAAATAAATGAAATACATGGTATCCTCCTATAACTATTATTACTCTTAATTCTATGGAATGAAGGAACCCCTGTCAAATATAGTGTTCTCTTCCCATGTCTTTTTAATCATTATGTCCTTTCCTTGGCTTTTCCCTATCACCTTTATATTTTCTCCAGCCTACATAAGAAAGCGTCATGATAATGATGCTGCCTGTTGATATGATGACCCACCAAAGGGAAGGATCCGCATCATCTTCTCCCATATCATCAAAAATGGAGGTTAGTTCGTTTTGTAACGCATCAAGTTCCTTTTGACTTTCTTCATCTCTGATCACTTCCGGGCGGTATTGGTTGATGTATTGAATTCTCGTGTCCAGTTGCTGCATCGTTTCTTTAGAAAGGTCGACTTTCAAGCTTGGATATATCATTTCATATTGTGAAAGGAATAAGTTCAATTGGCTATTGAATGTAATTGTGTCTTGATTGATTGCGGCATCCTTTGTCTGCTGGAAAGAATTCATCATTTGATCCTCCATCTCTGTCCAAAGGGGCTGATGGGTAGACTTTACCGCATCGACAACAAGCCGGAACTTTGTGACAGAATTAATCTTTTCGGAGTCTCCCTTATTCATATCCTTTATTGTCATCAACGCCTCGTTATGAGCTACAGTGATAATTCGAAGTTCGTCCATGTCAAGTATCTGCTCTTTCGCTGTCTCTTTTAAAAACCGATCAGAAAAAAACGTCAGCATCTTTTCCGAATCTCCATATCGCTTCAACTTGGTCATTTCCAAGGCTCTATCGGAAATGTTATCTAATTGCTCCAAACTTGAAGAGGATTCTGCATAGACAGGGAAATGTAAGACGACAAATAAAACAGCAATGGTTAATATGAATTTTTTCAACATGCTACTCGTCCCTCCTCATATCTCTACTAAAACGATATGAAAGAAAAAACATGAGTAGACCTCGTTCAACATAAAAAAGTTAACCCCGCTTTTACAAAGCTATACGCGGGGTTAACTTTTTAATGGATGAAGGATAGGGTGATCCGCTTTTTTCTATACCCAAAGTACCAGCCGACAAAAATGGAAAGTATGCTGAGCCAGAATGTAAAATAACCAATCGAATTCATATATACCAATAGATCACGGTATATAGGCATCATTTCAAAAACATAATCGATTATGTCATTATGTATGGTCCAAATCCCTGCCACTATCAAATGCCATGGTTTTATTCGATAAAATGGTGCATATAATATCCCTTGAATCGCCATCCCCAAATGAGAAGCCATTAGCATATAGCCTTCCCATGGCAATGATCCTGTTGTCACCAAGGTCAGTAAATTCATAACGACTGCCCATATACCATATTTGAAAAGTGTTATTATCGCCAACGCTTCCATAAGTCCAAAATTTCTTTTTAATAGGAACGCCAATAATACAAATACAAAAAATAGGCTTGCTGTCGGGCTGTCCGGTACAAATGCCAAAAAAATGGCCGGAGTATTTTCCAATTGACTGCCGTACCAATAATATCCAAAAGCGGTTCCAAATATATTTATTACTAATAACAAAACGAGCATTTGCCGATTCGCAAGCCAGCTGTAGATAACATTCATTCTTTAACCCTCTCTTACATTCTTATGTACACTCATTTTACAGGTCATCAACTTGAAAACCAAGCTTCATTTCAAATTATTTTCTTTTACGCTTCAATTTACCAATAAAAAAGCCGACAACCGTAGTCGTCAGCTTTTCATTTGCAGCATATGAAAGAAAATGCTGTTGATGGTTATATTATTTTGCTGATAATCCAGATACAAATTCAGCTAATGTTGCCAATTCCTCATCTGTACCTTTGAACATGCCAGCTGGCATGGCACCCTGTCCTTTGACAGCGATTTTAGAGATTTCTTCTGGCTTTAATCCAGTGTCAATTAAGCTTGGCGCTCCAGCTCCACCAGTTAATTCTGCTCCGTGACAACTAATGCAGCCATTGGAATCCATCAATTTATACCCATCGCTCTCTTTATCAATGTCTGCACCTTCCACAATTGCTCCTTGCTTCTTAGAAGCTTCCCAATCGTGATGGGCTGCGGACTCCCATGTTAAATAGAATACCCCTGCCATTGCCAATAGCATGAAGCCTACAGCAAAAGGACGTTTCGCGGGGCTCCGGTCTGGGCCACGGTCTAAAAAAGGTGCCAAGAGCAATGCCCCGAAAGCCAAACCAGGTATTACCATGGACCCTATTGCATTATAAGGTCCTGAAGCATAAGTATACTTAAGTAATTGGTAAAGGAAAAGGAAATACCAGTCCGGCAGCGGAACATAAGCTGTATCCGTAGGGTCTGCTATCCTTTCCAATGGTGACGGATGTGCGATTGTCAGGCATAGATAACCTACAAGAAATACAGCTCCGACCATCCATTCTTTTAAAAGGAAATTAGGCCAAAATGCTTCAGTTTTCCCAGGATACTCTGAATAATCTTTCGGAATATTCGGTTTACGGTCTGCGGAGATACGCGAGTCACCTACGAATTTCATACCTTTCCCACGATGCATTGAACAATTCCCCTCCTTTATGAAAAGGTTTTTTTGGATCTTGGTTCATAATTCTTTTATAGTGGACCTGAAATACCTTGTTTTCGGATCATTAGGAAATGAGCCGCTAGTAAAGCAAATAATGCTGCAGGCAGGAAGAATACATGAATTGCAAAGAATCGTGTCAATGTCTGTGCTCCAACGATGGTTGGATCTCCTGCTATCAATGTCTTTAGTGCCGGTCCCATTAACGGTACCGATTCGACGATTGTCAAAGTAACTTTCGTTGCGAATAGCGCTTTCATATCCCATGGCAATAAATAACCGGTCAACCCTAATGCCAGCATGATGAAGAAAATCAATACGCCGACCATCCAGTTCAATTCGCGCGGTTTTTTGTATGCTCCCTGGAAGAAGACACGAAGAGTATGTAAAAACATCATAACAATAACTAGACTTGCTCCCCAGTGATGCATACCACGGACAATTTGACCGAAGGCAACTTCATTTTGTAAATAATAAACAGATTCCCAAGCGTTTTTAATGTCCGGGACATAGTACATCGTCAAGAACATGCCCGACAAGATTTGGATGACCGTAATAAAGAAAGTTAACCCGCCAAAACAATATACGAATGCAGAAAAATGATGTGCGGGGTTAACATGTTCAGGAACCTCATGGTCAGCAATATCCCGCCATAATGGCGTAATATCTAAACGCTCGTCCACCCAGTCATATAACTTTGTTAGCAATGTTTACGCCTCCCCATGCGGTTTTAGTTGACCCAAATAAAGAATTCCATCTTTTTCTTTCGTGGCATAGACATCCAATGGTTTAACCGGCGGTGTCCCTTTCACGTTCACTCCATCTTTCGTATACCTGCCATAATGGCAAGGACAGAAAAATTGATTCGGATTAGACTTATCCGTATTCCACGCTACCGTACAGCCTAAATGCTTACAGATTGGAGATAAAGCAACGATAGTACCATCATCCATTTTGTAAACCCAAGCTGTATTTGTTTCTTCAGACTCATACCACCCATCGACCTGCTTAAAAGTAAAGTCGACACGGGTCGGTTCGGTAGTCAGTTCACTAACCTTCTGTTTAGTTGCAATATAATCCCCGCCTTTATCTGCTGATAATACAGGATCAATTGCAAACCTAACCATAGGCATCAACATACCGGCCGCCATAAATCCACCAACGCCAGTAAGTGTGTAATTAAGGAATTGACGTCGTGAAACATTATGCTTGCTCATGCGTTTTCCCCCCCTCTATTACTATACTGAGAGCCCAAAGGACCAATAAATAGCAACACTATAAAACTAGGACATTTCCATGATATCTCAATAATTTACCAAGGTCAATATTTGTAAAACCCAAAAGGTGGCAACTATGTGTCAAATAATGCGAAAAATCCTACTTTTTTTCATTTTTCCAATTATAAGTGAAAACATCAAGGATTTGGAGAACCTGCTGGTTAATCATTTCCCTTGCTTGTTCAGTTTCAAGACTCTCCAGGGGGATGGCAGGAATCCATACTAAATTATTTTCCAATTCCCTCTCTTCCTTTTTCCACTCAAAATCTGAAGTTAGGAAAAAAATATGCTTGAAATCTTTTTCTTTCACTTCCTTGGCCCAACGATTTAACCGCTCTACCTTATCCATTTCATCACTTAAATAATGGAATGTTGGCAATAAAAGAATTCTCCCTTTCATCTGCTTTTCAATTTCCAAGCTTAAAATGGTAAGAAATTCATTCATTGAGCCCGTTTGCTTCATTTGCCCCCCAAAAGATAAGGGAACCAAAGGAATTAAAACAGTATCCACATACTCTTTTGACTTTATATACATGTCAAGATCTTTTGCTGTCCATTTCATGTTTTTTCTTCACTCCCGATTTTTCAAATCAACTCCTTATCATTTTACCATTATTTTTATAACATCTTTACCATATACCCATAGTCTTTACAAAAATGTTGATTTTATCTATCTTTTATAAAAAATAAAAACCTTTCCTGATTACGGAAAGGTCATTTTATTTCATCCAAGTACTTTTAATTGATTCAATTGCTCTGTTAAGTTTTTAAATGCTTGTTCATCATGCTTATCAAGTGCTTCATCGATTTCCTTAAGCAGGCGGTCCCTCTGAAAATACAACATGCTTCTTTCTAAAAATTGTTCAGCTAGCAGCTGATCCTTTTCGTTCGCTGCCGTAGATTTCGGCATGAAGGGATTGCTTTCCAGTACCGCTGCATATTGATAGGAAGAGTAAGATGATTTAAAGTTGAGCTGAATATAAATATCTTCATCCCGATTTAAGCGGATATCGTGAAAAGATTTCTCTGCATCGGTCGTCATGATATTAGACTTATAGAACCTGAAAGGGACCTCATCCACACAATGTGTCGACATTATTAGTCCACGTGGGCAATATTGGGCATTTTCTACAAAATGAACCTTTTTCATTAGTTGATCATGACTCATTAAGTAATTCAATATCCACACGCATTCTCTTCGTTTCAGTTGATAATGATTTAAAAACCACCGAATAAAATCCTTCTTCTCATTCACAGAAACAGGGGCAGCCACCATGAATTCCCTCCTCTGTCTAGATTTAGTTTTATTTCCCTTATCTACATTCCATCTGTACTTTCACCTAGCCGCTCCAAAATCATCACATACTCATCATTCGCTGGGTTTATCTCAAGCAGCTTATTAAATATTTCTCTAGATGTGGCTCTGTCTCCTTCTTCAATTAAAAAGAAACCATAGTCTTCCAGGAAATCTTGATTGTCCTTGAATGAATTATATGCTTTATGATAGCTGGTTAATGACTCTTTAAATTGTTCGGTGTGTTGATAAGATACAGCAGCGATCCATTCAAACTGCGGATCATCCTCTCCATATCTCCTAACTTCACCAATACACTCCAATACATCTTCATACCTTTCATGATGCATATACAATTTCAAGAGGGTGAGTGCAGCTTCCAAATAACCTGGATCTATGGCAAGAGCTTCTTTAAATAGATTTTCCGCCTCTTCTTCAAGTCCGCTTTTCAAGGCTATCTTTCCGCCGAAGAAGTAAAGTTCCTTATTGAATTCATCAGCCTTGATTCCTTCTTTGACCACTTTCAAGGCATTTTCCAAATCTTCAAGATGTTCATAACTCTTTGCCAGATATAAATATAGGGAATGGTATTCATGATCCATTTCTTTCAGTTCTGTAAACTTACGAACGGATGTCTCGTAAAGGCCTGCCTGAAATGCTGTAAATGCATATTCAAATAGAGTATTGATTTCAAGTCCCTCATTTAAGGCCTTTTCAAAGTGCGGAAGGGCCTCCTCGAACTTTCCGGAGCTGCTTAATGCTTCAGCAAGTCTCTGATTGACATTGACTCCTGCGATTTCTTGTTCCTGTTCCAAAACCCTTATGTAATTTGCAATGGCTTCCTGATCCCTTCCTTGATGAAAGTACAGTTCACCTAGCGCAAAATCAATGATGACTTCATCTGGAAGTATTTCCTTGGCCTGAAGCAATTTTCGTTCACTGACCTCATCCATCCCCTGTAATTGATAAAGGTCCGCTTCTAAAAGTAAAGCACTTGGATATACTTCATCATCTACACTCACTTTTTCAAGCATTAGCATCGCTTCATCTTCCTGGTCCATGTCAATCAGGATTTCCGCCAACGAAACAATCAATTCTCCTTCATCAGGATAAAGTTCCAATAGATGTTCAAATAGATCCTTTGCCTCCTCCACAAAACCAAGCTGGAGCATTTCCTCGGCCAGCATCAATATGTCCTCTGCTGACTCTGATGATTTAATTCGATTTATATGTTTAAGAGCTTCAGTTAATTCCCCTTTTTTTAAATGCTGTACAACTTGTTCCACTGTGTTCATTGTTGATTCCTTCCTTTTGCATGATAGACTTGGTTTCTAGTCATACACACTCACGCCATAATGTCATCTTCTCTGCCATAAAGAACCAAATACCCTTGTAATCGTGAGATGCATAGTAAACAGTATTCATTAGTTTACCATACTGTAGCCCTGTATTCCATTGATGAAGTCCCCTCCATTCTCATTAAAAAAAGGTTACTAGTTAATTCTCCATTCTACGGTCAATCTCCTTTTTGATCAGGGACCCCTTTTTCATAATTTTCTTGAATAATAGAGGCATAAAAGCCTGTATGTTAGCGCTTTCAACACTTTCAAGCAAGTAAAAAAAAGTTTACAAACCAAATAAGGTTTGTAAACTTTTTATATATTTACTTTATCAATTGTGTCAAATGCCCAAAAAATTGTGGGTATGATACATCTATGGCATCAGGGTCAGCAAGTTCCACTTCCCCATCCGTTATTAAAGCCGCGACAGCGAGCATCATCCCGATACGATGATCTCCATGACTTGTAACCTTGCCCCCATTGAGGGCTTTACGTCCATTGATAATCAATCCATCTGTTGTCGGAGTTATATCTGCCCCCAGGATGGAAAGCTCATTTGCGACCGTATCAATTCTATTGGTCTCTTTCACTTTAAGTTCTGCTGCATCCTTGATTGTCGTTATCCCTTCAGCCTGTGTTGCAAGAAGTGCAATTACCGGTATTTCATCGATGAGACGGGGAATTAGTTCACCGCTGATGGTGGTTCCTTGTAAGCGGGAGCTTCTGACAGTGATATCTCCTGCAGGTTCACCTTCACTCGTCTTCTTCTCTATCGTAATATCTGCCCCCATCGATTTCATGACTTCGATGATTCCAGTCCTTGTCGAATTAAGGCCCACATTCTTTAATACTACTTCACTATTTTCCGTAATCGCTGCAGCCACCATGAAGAAAGCCGCTGAAGAAATATCACCCGGCACATGGATGGTGGTTCCTTTGAAGACTTGATTTCCGCTTACTTTGATCGTTTGACCGTCCTTTTCGATTTTCCCGCCAAACTCTTGGATCATTCGTTCAGTATGGTCACGGGTCTCCTCTGGTTCGATAATGACCGTTTCCCCTTCAGCCTGTAAGCCTGCCAAGATTATTGCTGATTTGACCTGCGCACTTGCCACAGGCAATTCATAGCGAAACCCTTGTAACTTGCCTCCTCTTATGAAGAGCGGGGTATATTCGGCTCCTTTACGGCCATCAATGACCGCTCCCATCTGACGAAGAGGGTTTACTACCCGTGTCATAGGACGTTTGGCTATCGATTCGTCCCCTGCCAGCACGGCCGAAAAATCCTGCCCTGCCAAGATCCCCATCATTAACCTTATTGTGGTACCAGAATTTCCGACATCCAGCACTTCTTCCGGTTCCTTTAATCCATTAAAACCTTTGCCTTCAATTCTGACGTGCTGGCCTTCTTGTTCAATATGGACTCCAAGCTGCTTAAAACAGGAAATCGTACTTAAACAATCGGCTCCTGGAAGAAAATTAGTGACTGTCGTTTCCCCCTCGGCAAGGGCTCCGAACATTACCGAACGATGGGAGATGGACTTGTCTCCCGGTATGGCAATCGAACCACGTAATGATTGGATGTTCGTTTGTAATTTTTTTGTATTCATACAACCATCCTTCCTTATTATATTATGCCAGGATCGTTTCATAATCTGTATGTCTTGAGATACAATCTGCGGCTTTTATGCGATCTACATCCGTTTGGAAGCTGATGACCAGCACACCATATATCTCTTCCCTTGTTTCTATGATCCTTATGTTTGTAATGCTGATACCTTCTTGTGCCAAATATCCGGTAATCTCAGAAATTATTCCGGCATAATCCGGTATATCGATATATAAATCATAAAACGCTGGTATGGCGCCTTTCGCATCGGTTGGTAAATCATCCCTGAAAATCTTGGCATCAGTAAAGAATCGAAGGATTTCTTCACTATCTTCATTTGCTACCAACCCTTTTATATGCTCCATTTCATTCAGCCAATCATTCATTAATTCAAGTAATACATCGCGGTTATGTAACAAAATGTCACGCCACATTTCCGGACTGCTTGAAGCAATTCTTGTAATATCCCGAAAGCCACCAGCTGCAAGCCTTGAAATCAACTTATTTTCCTTACTATAATTTTCTGCCTGCTTGACCAGCCCTGATGCGACAATATGCGGAAAATGACTGATGACTCCAGTCAGCTTATCATGTGTAGCAGGGGTGACAACCAAAAAGTTCGCTCTTGTCCCTTGTAACCACTCTTTCAATTGCTCAACTTTTTCTTCGTCAATTGAATCTCCAGGAGTTAGCAAATAAAACGCATGTTCAAATAAATGCAGTTTGGCTGCCCCGGCGCCGCTTTTATGTGAACCAGCCATAGGGTGCCCCCCAATGAAGGCCACCCCTTTATCTATCAATGGTTTTGCTGCCTTAACCACTGTATCCTTCGTACTTCCTGCATCCGATATGATGACATTGCTTTTTAAATCCATATTAGCTAATTGAGCTAAAATCTTGACGGTTTCATTGACAGGCACAGCAAGTAGAATCAAATCAGCTTCACATGCTCCCGCTTCTAGAGATGATACAGAATCATCAATGATCCCCAATAGCATCGATAGTTGAATATTCTTTTCACTTAGGTCCGTACCAACAATCACGGCTTCAGGATGTGCATGGCGTATGGCCATGGCCAATGATCCGCCAATTAGACCTAGACCTATTACAAAAACCTTTCCCTTCACTCTTCTCTCCCCCGCATCTTTTATGCTCCTCTAGGTTTGATAAAAACGTTAAAGCAGCGAATCAGAAGGTGCCTCAACTTCATTCAAGAAAGTTTTAATAGCGTTAATCATTCCTTCATTTTCTTCAGTAGATCCAATCGTTACCCTTAGGCTGTTAGGAAAGCCGAAGGATTTCCCCGATCTTGCAATGTATCCGCGCTCAAGCAAATATTGAAACACCACATCGGCATCCTGTTTAAAATGGATAAAGATAAAATTACCTTGTGACGGGTAATAAGCTAAATTTTCCATATTGCAAAATTCATAGTACCGCTTGAGCCCTTTTTGATTTTCTTCCTTGCATTTTTCAATGAAAGCTTGATCTTCCAAAGCGACGATAGCAATATTCTGTGCGAATGTGTTGACATTGAATGGTTCCCGGGATGGATCTAGTTTCTGAATAATATCCTCATCTGCCAAACCGTACCCTACCCTAAAACTTGCAAGCCCATAAATTTTTGAAAATGTACGAAGTATGATCAAGTTTTTAAATTTATTAATCCATTGATTCGTTCTCGGGTAATCCTCAGCCGTTGCATACTCACAATAAGCTTCATCCAGAACGATAAGAACATCTTCCGGCACTTTTTCGATGAACGATAATAAGTCCTGTTCCGAAATGTATTTACCAGTAGGATTATTGGGTGTACAAATCCAGACAACAGCCGTTTTTTCATCTATAACTTTTAGCATTCCTTCTAGATCATGAGCTCCGTCTATATGAGGAACTTCCCTTATTTCCGCACCTTCTAGCGTGGCATTATGGCGATACTGCGAAAATGTGCCTGTTGCCATGACCGTATTCTTTCCAGCTCCCAATAGGCTTCTGGAAATGATTTGAATGTTCTCATCAGATCCATTCCCAAAAATAAGCTGAGTTTCTTTCACACCTGTATGTTTTGCAACAGCTTCCCTAAGCATCGTTGCATATCCATCCGGATAGATGGCAAAAGAATGGGTTGAATTCCTAACGGATTCCTTGACCTTTTCAGAACAGCCAAAAGGATTTTCATTTGAAGCCAATTTCGTTATTTTTTCCAGCCCGTATAATTTTTTCACTTCATCAGTGGATTTTCCCGGTTGATAAGACTTCAAGGATAGGACCGCTTCATTCCATTTCATGTCAATCACCTCTATATTTTTTCACTTAATGTAAGAAAGTGTTAGAATCGTATTCATATTCATATATTAAAATCATCTTATATCTATCTTTTTTGTTTTAAATCTGGTCGTAATACGGTAGCCCCTGCCTGGTATACATGCTGTATTTCTTTTTGAGATTTCGCCGTATTTACATGGATCATAACCCGGATGCAAAATGGCAAGGAATTGCTCACCGGTATTTCTTTCATGCATGTGACCGGTACATAGGTCCAGCCTTCGAATTTCCTCAAGGCTTTGGCAGGGAAGACAGAACGAATCTCATCCGTAGCAGAAAAAAATACAGAAGCCACCATATCGGGGTCAATCTCGTTGACCTGAATGATTTCTGCCATCAACTTTTCGACAGCGGCAATCACTTCCATTTCTGAGTCTTTTTCTACTGTTGTGGCACCCCTTATTCCTCTTATCACACATAGTTCCCCCTTATCCTGAACCCTATATCATATCAACCATTTCCTCTATCAGCTCAGAGTCGGCTATATCCATTAATAGTGGTGATCCCACTTGCTTTAGCAAGACAAAGGTAGCTGCATCATTGACTGACTTTTTGTCTGTTTTCATTAAATTAAGTAAAATTGCACTTTCCAGTCGGGTTGGAATGGTAACTTGATAACCTAAAGAAGATACCCAATTAATAAACTCCTCTAGTTTAAAATCGAGATCCTCTTTCTTTTTGCTTAATTTAAGAGCATATACCATTCCGATTAAAATGGATTCCCCATGCGTAAAGTTTCCATATCCCATTGAACCTTCCACTGCATGTCCAAGCGTATGACCAAAATTCAAAAAGGCACGAATGCCGTTTTCCTTCTCATCCTCTTCGACAATTTTAGCTTTAATGCCAATCCCTTTTGTAATCATTGTTAGGAATTGCTCATCCGTTATATCATTCAAATCCATAATATTCGACTTTAACCATAGATAAAACTCATTATCGGCTATCAAGGAATGTTTAATGACTTCAGCAAAACCTGACCTTAATTCTTTAAGAGGCAGGGTTTTTAAAAATTCAAGATCATATATGACCGCTTCAGGTTGATGAAAGGCACCAATCATATTTTTTCCTAGTGGGTGATTGATGGCAACCTTGCCGCCCACCGCACTATCGTGAGCGAGCAAAGTCGTCGGAACCTGTATAAATGGAATCCCTCTCATAAAAGTAGCCGCAACAAATCCAGCCAAGTCGCCGACTGCACCACCACCAAGGGCGATAATCAGCGACTTTCGATTAATCTGTTGTGATAAGCAGTAACTTTGGCATTCATAAAACACATCGAATGTTTTAGCATGCTCCCCCTCTGGCACAACATGATGCAGGACCGGTTTCCCCGTCTTGATCAGGGTGTTTTTCACGGTTTGCAAATGCAATTCCGCCACTTTCTCATCAGTTATGATCAGAATCTTGTTTAAATGATTTAATTCCTGTGTTATTAATTCGGGTAATTCATTTATCGCCTTCTTGCCAATTAAAACCGGATATTGCTTGGAAGCCGTTTTTATTTGGATGGATTCCATGATTTAAAACCCCTTTACTTCTTTCCGATATGATCTAATGTATTCTGCTAATTGCTCATAACGATCTGAAGGGAATTGCTCAACGATCGCAGCCGCCAGTTCCCATGCCACTACTGCCTCAGCAACCACTGCTGCGGCAGGAACTGCACAACTATCAGAACGTTCGACACTTGCTTCGAACACTTCCTTCGTATCAATATCAACACTTTTCAAAGGTTTATATAAAGTAGGGATCGGCTTCATTACACCGCGCACAACTATCGGCATTCCAGTAGTCATACCGCCTTCAAAACCGCCAAGGCGATTGGTTTTCCGGTAATAACCCTGTTCTTCATCCCATGCGATCTCATCATGGACATCACTGCCAAATCGATGGGCCGCTTCAAACCCAAGACCAATTTCTACCCCTTTAAATGCATTGATGCTCATTATCGCAGCGGCAAGTTTTGCATCAAGCTTACGGTCATAATGCACATAACTTCCTACACCCACCGGCATTCCTTCTACAATGACTTCAACGATGCCGCCGATGGAATCCCCTTTTTGTTTCGCCTCATCAATTGCGTCCTTCATCTGCTGCTCTACGTTTTTATCAAAACATCTAACAGATGATTCTTCTGTCACCTGCTGCAATTGCTGAATCGTTTCGTACTTTAGCGGTTCTGCCTTCACTCCACCAATTTCCAAAACATGTGATGCCACTTCTATCCCCAATAAAGACAAAAGCTTTTTAGCGACAGCCCCTGCTGCTACCCTTACGGTCGTTTCACGGGCTGAAGACCGTTCCAAAACATTTCTTAAATCGCGGTGCCCGTACTTAATCCCACCGTTCAAATCAGCATGACCAGGGCGAGGCCGGGTGATTTTACGTTTGATTTCTTCAGCTTCTTCCTCTGAAAGCCCTTCACTTCCCATGATCTTCGTCCAATGCTTCCAGTCGTCGTTCTCAACCACTAAAGCCACCGGTGATCCTAGTGTGTAGCCGTGTCTGATTCCCGAAGATATAAAAGCTTGATCTTTCTCGATCTGCATCCTTCGTCCACGCCCATGCCCTTTTTGCCGGCGTCCTAATTCTTGATTTATATCCTCAGTCGTAATCGGCATTCCTGCCGGTAATCCCTCAATAATAGTAGTAAGTTGCGGACCATGCGATTCTCCCGCTGTTAAATATCTCATCTTCCAGCCCCCTTTTAGCACTTTAAAGTGTATATGTATCAATATACCACAATTTTATGAGTTGTGGGTATATGTAAAACGTAAAAACTATATTGTTTGAATTTTATCACTTTTCATTCTATTTTACATGTTCACCAACATTTTCGATATAGTTTAATCTTTCCGATTCATGGGTCCTACGTTTGCCTGATTCCATGGCAAACGAAAAGGGACTGAATGCGCATGCAGGTTCAGCCCCTTTTAACAAGTATTTACTTTTCCTTATAAAAAAATGTGTCGACCGTTTCAAATTGATATTTTCCAGGAGTGAATATTTGCTCAGTACTTCCTACAAAGAATATCCCGCCGCTTTTTAGAGACGCACTGAATTTTTCATATAATAAACTTTTGGCTTCTTCAGTGAAATAAATTAAAACATTGCGGCAAACGACTAAATCGAACCCCTGATCGCACCGATCCGCAAGAAGATTTTGCTTTTTAAATGTCACTCTCTTCTTGATTTCATCATTGACACGATAAAAACTCCCTTCTTTTTCAAAGTATTTCCTTTTTATTTCTTCCGGCACTTCAGTTAAGGACCGTTCAGGATAAATCCCCAATACCGCACGCGCCAATACATTTTCATCCAAATCCGTCGCCAAAATCTCTATCTGGCTAAGTGGAACGAGATTCGATAATATCATTGCAATGGTATATGGTTCCTCACCCGTTGAACAGGCCGCACTCCAAATTTTCAACTTTTTTTTGCTTCCTAATAGCCCGGGAAGGATTTTCCGCTCTAGCACTTCCCATCTTTTCGGATTTCTATAAAATTCGGAAACATTGATTGTCATTCTATCCAAAAACTCATTTAAAACTCCGGGACAGGTTTGAATGTCTTTATAGTATTCACGAAATGAATGATAACCTCTTTTTTCATATAGAGATGTTAGTCGCCTTTTCATTTGCCCTTCCTTATATGATGCCAAATCAATGCCTGTCAACATTTTGATATTACGAATGAACTCTTCATATTCTTGAGGCATTCCTACGACTCCCCTGTACATAATTATTTTAAGTGGTTCTTCTCTTTATATATCGGAGAGTGCCATATTTTCTTTAAACTGAAAATATTCCCTTACGATTGCAGCCCTAAAATAAAGGCTGTTTTCACATACTTTGTAGCTATTTACCAGGTAGTGAGCTGTGGTTGATTTCCCCTCCAGATGCTCGCTTTCCGCGGGGCGGGCGGTGAGCCTCCTCGGCGTAAACTCCTGTGGGGTCTCACCTGTCCCGCTGCTCCCGCAGGAGTCTCGCACTTCCGCTCCAATCAACCTTAAATAGTTTCGTTTTAAAAACAACAATCTTTACGAAAAGAGCCAAAATAAAAAAGCAATTCAAAAAAAGCGGATTCCATCGCATAATGTCGATGGAACCCGCTTTTTATATAATGATCTTATTAATTAATAAACCCACTCGTTAACAAGTTTTGAATACTCAACAAGCTCTTCTTCTTTGAAGAATAAACCAATTTCACGTACAGCACTTTCAGCTGAATCAGATCCGTGAATGATGTTCTTGCCAACAGTTACGGCAAAATCACCACGAATTGTTGCTGCTGCTGCATCTTTAGGGTTAGTAGCACCCATCATTTGACGTGCAGTAGCGATTACATTTTCACCTTCCCAAACCATTGCGAAGACAGGACCTGAAGTAATGAAGTCCACTAATTCGCCAAAGAAAGGACGTTCTTTGTGCTCGCCGTAATGTTGCTCAGCCAATTCCTGGGAAATGACCATTAATTTTGCTCCTGCAAGAAGGAAGCCTTTCTTTTCAAAACGGGAAACGATTTCACCGATTAAATTGCGTTGAACGCCGTCAGGCTTTACCATTAAAAATGTTCTTTCCATGAATGTCACTCCTAATATGTATCATTGTTATTTGCCTTTATAAGGCAATCCTTTTAGAATATTACCATTGTTTGATGAGTTTCGCAACTCCTAGTATCAAAACTTTCTTTTTCCGATATTTTTTGCGATATCGGATAAAGTTTTTCTGGCTTTAATAGCAGGAAGACCTTTCAACTCAGTAAAAGCCTTTTCTAAATACATATCACTGATTCTCGCTGCCTGTTCAATGGCCCCGGAAGATTTTATCACATTGATTATATGCGACATTTCGTCTTTTGGCGTATCTTCCCGAACTGTTTCGATAAGTTTTTTCAACTTTGGATCTTCCATTGCAATCAAAACGGGTAAAGTGATATTCCCTTGAATCAAATCACTTCCGGCTGGTTTCCCAAGCTCTTCTTCCGAAGCCGTAAAATCCAATATATCATCTGTGATTTGATAAGACATACCGACATAATATCCGAATTTAAATAGCTTTTGGTGAACTTTCCCTTCAACCCCCGCTGAAATTGCTCCCAACTGGCAGCTGGATGCAATCAGTAATGCCGTTTTTCGTTTGATCCTTCTAAGGTATATCCGCCAATTCTGTTCGAAATTGTATTTATCTTTTATTTGTTCAATTTCCCCAAGACATAGTTCAACCATAGTATCAGCGAGAATTTGATGCGCAAGAGGAGACTCGATCACCGCCATCATTTCCAGTGCACGAGCAAAAATGAAGTCGCCTGTATACATGGCGACACGATTATCCCATTTTGATTTAATGGTCGCAGATCCCCTGCGTAAATCCGCATCATCCACAACATCATCATGTACAAGGGAAGCCGTATGAATCAGTTCCAATGTCGCTGCAACATGCTTTACGACATGGATATCATAACTGCCAAACTTCGCACCCAATAGGACGAATACCGGACGGATCCGCTTTCCACCGGATTGCAGTAAATGCAGGGAAGCTTCCCTTAAAACAGTGGAATCCGCTTCAATTGCGGCCTCTAGTTCTTTTTCTATTAATTGCAAATCTGCATTCAAAAATGAATACATCATTTTAAATTTCATACATTCCACCCAGCTTTGTCCATTGCTATTATGCTTATTTTGAAGGCTTGTACCCGAAATGTGTTGCTGCAACACCGCCGAAATGTGCCTTGTAACTGACATTTTCCATTCCAGCCTGCTTGAACATGCTTTCAAGCTTTTTCATGCCTGGGAAATCTCGAGCTGACTCCTGCAACCATGAATATTCGCTATAGCTTTTTGCGAATAATTTGCCGAACATGGGCATGATGAAACGGAAATAAAAATAATAGCCCTGTTTAAAACCAAGCATAGTCGGCTGTGAAGTATCCAGGCAAACGACCATTCCACCCGGCTTGGCTACCCGGTTTAACTCTTTAAGCACTTGCATGTAATCAGGGACATTCCGCAGCCCGAAACCGATCGTGACATAATCAAAGCTATTGTCCTCAAAAGGCAGTTCCATTGCATTCCCATGCCTTAGGGACACTTGATCTAAATTGAGTTCATTCACCTTTTGTTCGCCGATTTTCAGCATGTTCTTACTAAAATCCAAACCAACAACCTTTCCTTCTGGTCCTACTTCGTTAGCAAGGGCAATGGTCCAGTCCGCTGTTCCACAGCATACATCAAGTGCATGGGCGCCTTTTGGGACATTCATGATGGCCATTGTAGCCTTCCGCCATTTAAGATGCTGTTTAAAGCTGATGAGGGAATTCATCTTGTCATAGTTTCCATAGATCTTTTCAAAGACATGATGAACTTTTTGCTCTTTAGACTGCTCCATGACTCACCCTTCTTTCACATATGAATTTGCTATACTCTCTGTTTGCTCCAAGATGACATTCATTCTTTCCTGAAGTTCATCACCCAATTTAGACAGCTTCCGCATCGAGCACTGTACGGATTGCCTGGCATCCCTTAGGCACTTGTCGAATTGAGTCCGTACCCGTTCTTCTTTTTCTGATATCAGCATGGTTCCACTAATCGAGTCATCAAAAGGCATTTCCCTTAGGACATCAAAAACTATCGATTGACCCGACTTCAGATAACTCCTCTTCTCGGCAAGCAACCGATTCAAAAGCAGCAGATCTTCCGATATGTCTATCCAGTCAGGCTGATTATAGTAATCCGCCAGTTTATGAATCAGCGAAGCCTCGATCGCTTTTATCGTCTTTAAAAGCGTTGGCACATCATTAATGGACCCTTGTTGATAAAGGATGATTTTATTATCATTTATTTTTTTTATCGCGCTTGAAAGGATACGGATCATATCAACATTACCTACACTGGCAAGCCCTTGATAGTATAAGCCACTATAGTAATCGCCAGCAAGCACTTGTAGTTGGCGATTTTTCAAAACCTCAGGCAACTCGACTCCTTCACCAGAATTCGATACGATTTCATGGGTATCCAGAGCTATTTGCACTAACATTGTTGAAATGATGTATTGATTCCGTTTTTCGCTTAAAACGTCCAAATCGCTAAACAATCCCCAAAGCAATAACAGTTTATCTTCATCTAAGCTTGGCTTTTGTATATACTTCAATAAATATGGATGTTGAGCTTTCGTTTCTATTAATCGTTTTAATTGCCTTATGTCGTCCGTTATGTTTAACAATTGAGATCACCCTTGCATCCCCGAAAGATAATTTTTTTCATACATATTGGTTTCTGTCCGTGTAAAATACACATTATTATACCATAAAAACAACCAGATGAAATGGACAACGTTTATAAAAAGAAACTTCCAAAACTAAGGAAACCATCGTCTTTTGTTCTTCAAAAAAATGGATGCGGGAAATTTACAGCTTGTTAAACGCGATATCAGATGATTGATTTAATATTTAACCCATTAAAGATAAGCTATCATTTGTCAGATGCATTCTTTTTAGAATCACTTTCTATCTCCCCGAATGGAGTATAAACTTTTGCATGTCCCCTGATTTTTATCGCCGAGGTGTGCTCCGTGAATTGTGCGATCATAACCTCTCCTGAGTCAAGTTTTTCAGAGTGATGAAACTTGGTGTCGGTTCCTCTTGTTAACCCGATGACATTCACACTATCCTCAATGGCTTTGATTACGACAAAATCATTCAGAATCTTTTTTTCATTCATTTTCCCTTGCCCCCAAGTCCTTAGTCTTTAATGAATGCCAACACTTCAGCTCTAGTACGGTGATCCTTCGCAAACGTTCCCCTTACAGCAGAAGTCACTGTTTTAGATCCCGGCTTTTTTACACCTCGCATGGTCATGCACATATGTTCAGCTTCCACTACAACCATTACACCATGAGGCTCAAGCTTTTCCATGATCGAGTCAGCCACTGTTGAAGTTATGCGCTCTTGAAGTTGTGGACGCTTCGATACAGCCTCAACCGCCCTTGCCAATTTACTTAAACCGGTTACTCTACCGTTTTTCGGTATATATGCTACATGGGCTTTTCCGTAAAAAGGGACTAAATGATGTTCACAGACAGAGTAAAATGGAATATCCTTTACAAGTACGAGTTCTTCATGGTCTTCTCCAAAAACTGTTTCGAAATATTCCTTTGGATCCTGATTAAGTCCAGAAAAAATTTCTTCATACATTCTGGCTACACGGCCAGGAGTATCAAGCAGTCCTTCCCTCGTAGGGTCTTCCCCTACAGCCTCAAGAAGCATTTTAACCGCTTCTTCTATTTTGGCATGATTAACATTAGCCATTTATAGTACCTCCTAAAAATTCATTAATATTATGTATTCAGAAATTCAAGGCATTACACCCTGATATCCATATTTCCTATAATTAAAGCGGCCCATTACCTCCAGCAATGACAAGCCCAAGAAACGCAGCTTCGCCGGAAACGGTTTTTTCTTACTGATTATTTCCTGATGACAAATTCACCATTTACAGCGTTTCTAAAATATTCACTGTCTTTTATATTATCACAGATAGAAATTAAGAAGCAAAAAAAGGACCGCGTTTTCACGCGGCCCTTTTCGGTTAAGCACCCGTATGTAATGGTAGAATTACTTCACTGCATCTTTCAGTGCTTTACCAGGTTTGAAAGCTGGCACTTTGCTAGCTGCAATTTCGATTTCGTCACCAGTTTGTGGGTTACGACCTTTACGAGCCGCACGTTCACGAACTTCAAAGTTACCAAAACCAATCAATTGGACTTTATCACCGTTTTTTAGCGCTTCTAAGATTGTATCAAAAACAGCATCAACAGCTTTTGTAGCGTCTTTCTTAGAAATTTCAGTTGCTGTCACAACTTCATTAATTAATTCTGTTTTGTTCATGCCATTCACCTCCTCCCAAAAGGATTCTTTATAAAAAATCATTATTACAACACTATAATAGTGATTTGATATTAGTTTCGGTTTACAAATTTTCATTCCCTGGAAATCAAGGATTACCTAGCCGAATTAATTTCCAAATAATGCATCCATAAATTTAAAAATAGGTTGAAATCGCTGTTATAACGCGTTTTCTGTATGTAGATTATCACAAATCCTATTAGCTTAGCAAGGGAATTCAAAAAATAATGGGAATCTTTTCATAAATAATTGTATATATTATAAATTTTGTCTTTCGCTATTCATCATTTCCCTTTTTTATAGAAATTAAACTTATTATATTACTGAAAATCGCTTAACCACAGGGTTTTTTCAAGATTATACTAAAAAACAATAGTTTTTTTCAACTATAAGCCTCCGCAAGTGATATTTTATTTGTGACCCTTCCGTCCATAGCATGCAAAAAGACCAATCCATTAATGGAGTTGGTCCAGCTTTTAAACGTTTTTTATAAGATGATGGCAATCAATCCCCCACTGCCCTCATTAATAATCCTCTCCAGTGTCTCTTTCAATTTATAGCGTGCATTGTCTGGCATCATCGCTAATTTCACCTGTATGCCTTCCCTTACATAGGAACTTAGGCTTCTGCCAAAAATATCAGAGTTCCATATGGAAAGTGGATTGTCTTCGAAATCCTGCATCAGATAACGGACCAATTCTTCACTTTGCTTTTCCGTTCCGATGATTGGCGAGAATTCGGATTCGACATCGACCTTGATCATGTGGATGGAAGGAGCTACAGCTTTTAGCCTGACACCGAACCTGGCTCCCTGACGGATGATTTCCGGTTCATCAAGACTCATATCGTTAAGGGAAGGGGCTGCGACACCATATCCAGTTTGTTTGACCATTCTCAATGCATCGGCCACCTGATCATATTCTGCTTTCGCATACGCAAAGTCCTGCATCAAAGATAACAGATGATCCTTGCCCCGAATCTCCACACCGACAATTTCCTTCAGAATATCATCATAGAGTTCATCTGGGGCGTATAGGTCGATTTCTGCAACACCCTGCCCCATCTCAATGCCTGCAAGCGCGGCACGGTCAATGAACTCGAATTCATTGAAATGACCGACTACACGATCTACATCCCTCAGGCGTTTAATGTCCTTAACTGTCTCTTTAACCGCTTCCTGGTAACTTTCCCTTAACCAATGATCCTCTCGCAGAACCATTACCCAACTCGGGAGATTAACATTGACTTCGAGAACAGGGAATTCGTACAGGGCCTCACGGAGTACGCTGTAAACATCCGATTCCCGCATTCCTTCGACACTCATGGCCAATACAGGGATATCATACTTTTCCTGCAAGGATTCCTTCAGTGCGACCGTATTTGGGTGGTGAGGCTGAACGGAATTGACAATCATGATAAATGGCTTGCCAACCTCCTTCAATTCTTCAACAACCCTTTCCTCGGCATCTAAATAATCACTTCGCGGAATTTCTCCTATTGATCCATCCGTCGTGACGACTACGCCTAATGTGGAATGATCCTGTATTACTTTGCGAGTACCGATCTCAGCCGCTTCATTGAACGGAATCGGCTCTTCATACCAAGGCGTATGAATCATGCGGGGACCATTTTCATCTTCATACCCTTTAGCCCCAGGTATTGTATAACCGACACAATCGACTAAACGGATGTTCACGTCGAGACCTTCAGCTACCTGAATCGATGCTGCCTGATTCGGTACGAATTTTGGTTCTGTAGTCATGATCGTCTTTCCAGCAGCACTTTGAGGCAATTCATCCTGTGCCCTGGCACGGTCCGCCTCTGACGGGATATTCGGAATAACGACTAACTCCATGAATTTTTTAATAAATGTGGATTTCCCAGTCCTGACGGCACCGACAACCCCCAAATATATATCGCCACCGGTCCGCTCAGCTATATCTTTAAAAATATCTACCTTTTCCAAGGTATCCCCTCCCGAATTAGAGTTTTGGGATTTCGTTTATCCATTTGATTTTATTTAGGACACTATATATCTATGATGTTGTCCTAAAAATTTATTCCAATTATTTCCCTGGTTCAATCCCTTCCTCCACCAGAAATTTTATATAAGGGTTGTTATTTAAAATGTAGGATGAAATAAAGATAAAGAAATAACCCTTCCCCTACAATATATTTTGCAGAAGAAGGGTTATGCCTATTTTGTAAGAAATATTGGATTATTTGTTTTTTCATCAATTGTATATGGCAATGAATAGGCAGGGACGAACTCCGAACTCTGCACTAGCAAGTCCCGGATATCATCACCTGGCTTGATTTCCCCATCATGCTTCTTCAATGCCTCAAGTAAATCCGGGGTATAATCAACAAAAATATCACCTTGACCATCAACTACAAGGTATAAGTCTTTTTGTGAAAATGGACTCGTGACCGTAGGAGCTTCCTTCAGGCCCATTTTTTCATAATCAAGTGTAAAGACATTATCGGATAACCTTTCCCTAAATGGCGGATATCCGTTGCTTTGCTGATAAGCAGTCAATCTCAAGGAAACATCCTGAATCTTCTGTGCCATCCTGACATCCAACAGCTTTACAGTCGGATCTTTTTCAGCATTAACGAGGATGTATTGAAAGACGCCCCCTGATTCAAAGGCATTGTCCGGCGGTTCAGCCAGATACCTCGGTGAGATCTTAGAAAACTTTATAACATATTTTTGATAAATCGGTGTTTCTGCATCTTTTGTAACAATGGGCAGTATGCCGCCTTCATCTTTCTGAAATTGATCGACTGCACTTTGTACGGATTGTATCTGCTCTTTATAAGGCAGTTGGTTTTGCATTTTTTGCTTCTCTGGATATAAACAGCCAGATAATGATACGGCAATGCATAATAAACATAATATTTTGAAAAAATTTTTCATCATTTCTCCTCACCTATTAAGTGGTTGGCCCGCTAAGAACAACGATAAGGATGATCAAGCCGGCTAGAATCATAAGTATGTATGCGATAATTGCTGTCAAGCCTCTCCAAAAACCTTTTAATTTATAACGGCTTATGTAGATTAGAAATATAGAGATAACCATAAAGCCCATAGCTATAAAGGATATCCACATTTTTTGCAGAGCAGGTGTCATATCTTCATCACTCCTTTTTCCAGAAATTATTATAACATACCAAATTACGTTAAAGGAATTAAATCATTGTCAAAACTGTGTAATTCTCAATTTACATGACTCATTTTCGCGCAAAAAATTTTTAGGTACAGATATATAACAAAAAATATGTATAGTAATTTCCATACCTCCTCCCTCCAATCAAAAAAACAGCCTTAGGGCTGTTTCAGACTGTAGACAAACTCGATGAAAATTGAGTTTGTCTATTTTTTATGAGTTGTACAATTTGGCCGTTGATTGGAACGTAAGGCACTCGCTTTCCGCGGGCGGTTGGGGAGCCTCCTCGGCTTTCGCCTGCGGGGTCTCCCCTAGACGCGCTTTTCCCGCAGGAGTCTCGAACACCCGCTCC
>NZ_JBHZPF010000063.1:0-25145 GCF_042787975.1 Peribacillus sp. YIM B13482 | reverse complement strand
GCTCACCGCCCGCCCCGCGGAAAGCGAGCATCTGGAGGGGAAATCAACCACAACTCACTACCTGGTAAATAGCAACATAGTATGTGAAAACAGCCATTTTTTAACTGATTTCAGAGGTTAGAAAAAGCCCTAATATAGGTGCCTTAGAGTTTAATTTTTATTATATTTTTTTGGCATCCTCACTATGTTCTCGGGGGGGGGGGGCATTTATCTTTGGTTTTAAGTGCCCCATACATATTCAGGATTAAATTCGCTTGGAATAAGATCTGTTTTTTTGTAAGTTACGAGTTTTTCATTCTGCATAGTTATCGTTATTTCAGTTTTTTCTTTGTTCATTTCTAACGATAGAAATGAAGTCTTATTTGAATCTTCACTATAGATTATAGCAGTTACCTTATTTCCGGTAGATTCGGTTAACTGCAAATGCTTTATGACTTTCTCTATTCCCTTTTTCGGGATTTTTTGCAGTATATACTTGTCAGCACCTTTAATGTCGCTGCTGCCATTGATCATTATAAAAATTCATCATTTGTCCAACTGCCCGTCATATGATACTTTGGTGCGCTGAAAGAAGGCTCTTTGTTCTGTTGTGTAGCATCTTGAACCTGGTTTTGTTGAGGTACGTCCGCTTCTTCCATATAATCTTGCCAAATATGACGTGTCACTACTTTTTGATGGTCTTTACTTTCGGTACACTTTGACAAAAACGGACATGTCACACAAATGTGCTTTGGTGAAAAACACAGTGCAGACCTCCATTAGCCGATATCGAGACCTTCTGCTATGAGGTCACCAGCCGCTGTACCCAAGGCGAAAGTGAACAAGATGGCCACCCAGTAGAACGCTTCTCATTTAGATGTGTAGATAGTGTGAATGGACAGCGTCTTCTCACTCGCATACGAAGCTGCAAACGTCGTAAGCATTGCGATTGTGAAGATGATAGTTGTCGTCACCAGACTGCCCCCGAGATTGTCCACAGATTGTCCACAGATTGTCGGTAATTAGCGTGCCTACAACGCTAATCAAGTAAACCCTTGGCACATACTTACTCGCTTTGAATTGAAAGAAAAGAGTTATGATCAAAAGAACACTCATTATTAAGGTAGTGTTGGTCAAGCCCAAGTTCAGATTTTCGTTCAGGAAGTCTGCAGCCGTCTCCAATGATGACTTCAGGAACCTTGTTCAACATCTGACGCCCGATGGAGGGACCTTTTGCATCATTCATTATTGAATCCTCCTGATCTTTTCTTGTTTGAACCTCATTGGCAAGTTCTGCTGTTCCCTAGAGACTATATAGCAATTCAACCTTAACGCAACTTGAAAAAAGAATTAAAAATCAATTAAAAAGCGAAATAAAAAGCAAAATAATGCTAAATTGAAGGAAGAGCGTTTCAAGAATAATTGGAAACGATTAAAATACAGGACTTTGGAGCAAATATAAAGGGGATTGAATTATTTAGCGGAGGACAATTTTTTCGTGTTTAAGATGCAAGTAATATTCCTGGCTAAATTCGATAAACAATACATGAGGGTGTGAACTCCTTGCCATATACTACTCAAGTAGGAGGGTTTTAAATGAAACAGCGTATTCTGGTTGTAGAAGATGAAATCCAGATAGCGACGATATTAAAGATAGAACTCGAATATGAGGGGTATGAAGTGCTTCTTGCCCATACCGGCAAGTCGGGGTTGGAAGCTGCATTACAAGAAAAATTAGATTTAGTACTTTTAGATGTTATGTTACCTGAGCTGAATGGCATTGAAGTTTTAAGAAGGATCCGAAATGAGAACTCATTACTGCCAATCATCCTCTTAACAGCTCGCAATATTACAATGGATAAGGTAGCAGGACTAGATCAAGGGGCCAATGACTATATAACGAAGCCCTTTGAAATCGATGAGTTATTGGCAAGAATACGTTCAGCTATACGTCATAATTCAATAACTGCCAATGCTTTGAGAGAAGAGGAAACGATCTTATCAATAAAAGATTTATTCATTAATCTTGATACTAGAGAGGTTAAGAGGGGGGATTCTTCCATAGCGTTAACCCCAAAGGAATTTGATTTACTCATTTATTTACTATCCAATAAAAACAAAATCGTGACGCGGGAGAATATCCTGATGAATGTATGGGGTTATGAGTATGAAGGGGAGACAAATGTAATCGATGTGTATATCCGCCATTTAAGAAAGAAAACGGAAGAAGGTTTTTCTGACCCGACAATCATTCAGACGGTAAGAGGAATTGGTTATACTGTAAGGGAGAAATAAGTAATGAAAATTACAACAAAAATTAACCTGATTACTACGGCTTGGATACTCTGTGTGTTGGTTGCAGTCAATGCTGTTGTATTTTTTTCGTTTATGAAGATTACTGTAAATATGGAAGAGGATATATTAATTCATAAAGCGCAAAATGTCATTGCTGAAATACATATGGATGATACGCCCCATGAATTAAACAAAAAATTAACCACATATTTGACGAATCATTCATTTATAAGGATTGTTCAACCTGATTCTAAAATCAGTAGCGAAGTGTCCAGCGACCATTATTTGCTTACGAAATTTAAAGGGGAATTTTCTACTAAACAAGAATCGCATAGAAGCACAATTAAACAAGAGCATAAAGAAGAACAAATATTAATCGTTAGGGTTCCTATCCAATCCAAAGGTAAAGTTGTTGGAACTTTAGAAATTGGAGATAGATTACTAGGTCTGGAATTAGGGAAGGATGTATTACTTTCCATTCTCACATTTTGTACCCTATTAGGGGCGGGGCTATCGCTGCTAGGCGGCAGGTGGTTATCGAGTGTAATTATGAGACCAATTTCCAATATGATTAATACGATGGAGGATATTGAACAAAGCGGTATTCCGAAAAAAATCATCATCCAACAGGAAACAAAAGATGAACTGCAAAAAATGGCTGTTACTTTCAATCGGATGATGAACAGGTTGGATGTGAATTTGGAAAAACAGAAGCAATTCATTTCAGATGCTTCACATGAAATAAAGACTCCGCTAACGATAATAAAGAGTTATGCCGATCTCTTGCGCCGCCGCCGGATAAAAAGCGAAGAAAAGGCATTGGATGTTATAAATGTAATTCATTCAGAGGCAACCCGAATACAGAAAATGACGGAAAGGCTGCTGGAATTAGCCGATACGGAAATGGAAAATTCTTTAGATATTAAATCAGTGAATATAATAACTTTATGCGCGAACGTGTTTAAACAATTCAAAGAGGTCTATGGGCGAGAAATAAATTTTCATTATCAAGAAGATACCATTATGATTACAGCAGATGAATTGAAGATAAAACAGGTGATTATTATCCTTTTAGATAACGCAATCAAATATAGTACAGACAAAATTGATGTGTATGTAGAGGATCAGTCATATTCTACGGTCATTCGGGTAAAAGATTATGGGATTGGTATTCCTGAGCATGAAATGGAAAATATCTTCGAACGCTTTTACCGGGTGGATAAGGCTAGAAGCCGGGAGACAGGCGGAACAGGGCTAGGTTTATCGATAGCCAAAAACATAATGAATCAACATAATGGGGAAATTAAAGTGGCCAGTATCGACGGAATAGGAACAGAGGTGGTATTATCCTTACCGAAAAGGTAATTTGCTGCTAAATACAAGAATGAGGTGTTCTGTGAGTGACACATATAGGGATAATTAGTCTGAGTATCATAGTATTGTTATTTCTAATTTATTCGATTTTCCCTACTGTAATTATTCGTGTATGCAGACTGGGAATTACCAAAAAAAACAAGAGGAATAATGGGATAGCCCTTACTTTTGATGATGGCCCTAACCCTGAATATACTACACAATTACTTGATCTTTTAAAAAAGTACGAGATAAAGGGTTCGTTTTTTGTTGTGGGCAGTAAAGTGAAAAATAACCCTGATATCATTAAACGAATGCATGAAGAGGGACATACAATTGGAATCCATCATTTTGATCATATTTCAAGCTGGATCCTCTCGCCCTTTCAGTTATCGAAACAGTTGAGTATGACGGAAAAGGCGATAATGGAATGTACGCATGAAAAAGTCACTTTTTATAGGCCTCCATGGGGCCATTTTAATATTTTTACGAAAATAGCCAGCAAGAAATATAAAGTGATCATGTGGTCAGACATTTTCGGAGATTGGAAAGTGGAAACTTGCAGGAATGACCTGCTTAATCAATTGCGGACAACCTCAACAGAAAATTCGATTCTCCTGCTCCATGACTGTGGGGAAACCTTAGGGGCGGATAAAGAAGCACCGCGATATATGATTGAAGTATTGGAAATTTACCTAGAGGAAACCATAAAAAAGGGAACACAATTTATTACATTAAAAGACTTATAACTGATTCGAGGGGACTTTATGAACATAGATAGTATCCTGCATTTTATTGACTTATATGGATATCTTATCATATTTCTTTTTTTATTCATGGGCATTGTGGGGATTCCCGCTCCAGAAGAATCTCTTCTATTTCTAATCGGAGTCCTGATTGGGCAAAATAAGCTCTCATTTGGTTTAGCCGTGCTCAGTGCATTTCTCGGAGCCTTCATAGGGATGCTTACCGCTTATGTATGTGGGAAATACGTTGGGTATCCATTTATAAAAAAATATGGGAAATACGTGGGCATTACCAATGATCGCTGGGAGAAAGTACAGAAAAAGTATATGAATAATACCAAAAAAACGATCGTGTTTGGATTTTATTTACCTGGAATAAGACAAATCAGTCCGTATTTCGCAGGAATCAATAACATTCCCCTGTTCAAATTTATTCTCTTTTCCATGTTAGGCACGTTTCTCTGGACTGTCCCTCTTATAGTCGCAGGGTATTATATAGGTAATGCCTTTCATATAAATCCGGAATATGTTCCACTTTTAGGTGTCGTATTCTTAGTCTTTTTACTGATATATACTTTTATCAATTATATGAAGAGGAAAAAAAAGAATAAATTACCGTCCCGATTGGATTAACCAATATACTATAATTGGTTCCTAATCGGGCTATTAAGTTTAGGGACTAGGGCTTATGATACCATGAACATATCATTAAAAATTGATTAAAAAGAAAGGTTTTAACAAAATCAGTGATATATTGTAAGGGGAAAAAAGATCTTGAACATACAAATGGACTTTTTTCTTAGTACGTATCCATCGATTAAAAGAATGATTTCTATAGGGGATGACATATATGAAGAAGGTTTTGTTTTTACCTCTCTTCCGCATGCAGTCGGGACATCATCAAGTTGCAGAGGCCTTAATGGATTTGTTAAATAAACATACAAACGGAGTCATTTTGAAAAAAGTGGATTTGCTAAGTTATACGAATAATTCTTTAGAAAAAATGATAACGACGGGATATTTGAAATGGATTCGTTATGCACCTGAAACCTATAATCTCGCCTACAAAAACCTTTTTTACGTTAACTCGAAAAAGGAACGTCCATTTAAATGGTGTCAACATATATTCTTGAAGAAAATGGAACAATTGATAGATGAGGAAAATCCTGACTTAATTGTGTGTACACACGGATTTCCTTCCCAACTCTTAAGCCAGTTAAAATTAAAAGGGAAATGCAGTGTCCCAATTATCAACGTGTATACGGATTTCTTTATTAATAATGTCTGGGGAAGCAAGGGGATTGATTTTCACTTTATTCCAAGTCAAGAATTGAAAGAAAAGCTATTAAGCAAGAATCAAATACCGAAACATAGTATAATGGTGACTGGTATTCCTGTGCATGAGGAAATCACTAAGAAGGCTAGTGGTTTAAAAAACACTGATCGGCCCAAAGTTTTAATCTCGGGAGGAAATAGTGGCCTGGGCGGGATATTGAATTTAGCTGGTGAGTTGAAGAAATCAACCAACTTTGATTATTTTGTACTTTGTGGCAACAACAAAAAGCTATTTGATGAGATCAAAACATGGAATTTAGCTCATATTAAACCATTACCGTATATTTCATCAAGATCGGAAATGAACGAACTTTATGAAGAAGTGGATGTAATCGTTTCGAAACCAGGTGGTGTCACCATTAGTGAAGCACTTCGAAAAAGGCTTCCGATTTTTGTCCATTCGATGCTCCCGGGACAGGAGGAAATAAATCTACAGTATTTAAAAGACAATAACCTTGTATTTGAAATCAATCGCAAATTATCATTTGAAAAACAAATGCTTAATATATTAAAGGACCATAAAAAAATGGATCAATGGGATAAATCCATCGAAACCTATCAAAAGGAAATGGAATGGGAAAACCCTGAGGAAATGGTGGGCATTATGAAATCGATTCTTAACCTTAAACAAGTCAATAAGCCATCCTATCTCACAAATCAGTCAAAAGTTATTTATAGCTAAGGGTCATTCTATTATCCGTGTCGCCAGTGGCCCATTAACAAGTGGAGTTAATAACAACATTTGTGATCCGTTTTGAGAAAAGCGAAAATGAAAGAGAGAAGTTGAATTATGAACGACTTTATCCAAACTATTTTACTTACACTCATGGATTATGGGTACCTAGGAATTACCCTTGGTCTCATGATTGAAATTATTCCAAGTGAGATTGTATTATCCTATGGTGGCTTTTTAGTTTCCCAAGGTAGCATCAGTTTTGTTGGGGCGGTTATTGCTGGAACGATTGGAGGAACTATCGCCCAAATATTTGTTTATTTAATCGGATATTATGGTGGAAGACCATTTTTAGAACGATATGGAAAGTATATATTCATTCACAAAAAACATATCGAACTAGCGGAATCTTGGTTTACTAACTATGGGCCAAGCGTGATTTTTACGGCTAGGTTCATACCGGTTGTCAGACATGCTATTTCGATTCCAGCAGGGATTTCTAAGATGCCCTTATTGAAATTCACGAATTATACGCTACTAGCTGTACTTCCGTGGTCTATACTTTTTGTATTCCTCGGGATGAAGTTAGGAAGCAATTGGGGACAGGTTAACGAGATGGCCAAGCCATATATCCAGCCAATCGCAGTGGTGGCGGTTCTCATTATTGCCGGAATGATCATTCGTGGATTCATGAAAAAAAAGAAAAGCAAAGTCTCATGAAGATTATGGATTAGCCCGCAAAGGTAACCAAGATCGCTAAAACATTGGAATGTCATGAGTTTAATGTGAAACCAAGAAATACGAATATAGTTAATCCCACGCATTCTGATTAATCTTTTTTCAGAATGCGTGGGATTCTTTTATGATTGAATCAATGTTTAATTTAACTTTATTTCAAACTTTAAAATCCTTCTGAAAGATACCCCACTTAACTCACCGCTCTTCCATTGAGAAATACGACCGCGCACACTGGTTACAGCGCATAAAGTAAAGCCATATGTCGTTTCAAGCCAACTCCATGCTTTGCGAGCTTGGTTGTTCGGGACACAATGAGTCAGCAATAAAGATAATAATAGCGCTAATCAGACCGGATTCTCCTTTCCAAATCTCAGAGTGATTCCCATATGCTGCATCGCAAGCTAACGTCATTTTTAAAAATAATGTTAGCTTGTTTTTTTTGTCATTTGGAGATCATCCTATATTGGATTATTTCGTAAGCTTATCTCGTTTTTCGGAACAGGAATAATCGTCAGGTTTTTAGATTGCTGTCGGTTTGGGAGTACAGCTTGGACACCTGAAACCAATTGAGCCGTTGGGGCGTTCGCGGGCTTGCGGCTCTAAATATTTTTCGCCAAATAAAATGCCAATAAGCAGAGAACAGCCAATACTTCAACACCAAGTATCGGCGTCATAATAAACTTCGCAAACCGCAAAGGAACCCTTCGAAAATGTCATATGACATTTTTACACTTGTGCGGTTGACAGAAGAAGCAATACGATACGGATATTACACAGAGAGGAGTGATGAACCTTATGAAATCAGGTTTCATCCAGAATGGTTATTTTTTATTGTTAACTTTCGTTACAGGCTTGTTTTACTTTTGTTTTTACATGGTAGCACTGTCGTTCAGTTTAAGCCTTTCATTTACGGTAGTCGGCATTCCACTAGTTTTACGCGTATTGCGAACTACTACAACGTTCATCCAATTCGAGCGCACACAGACGAAAATCTATACCGATATTACGACGGCCCCTTACGACAGAATAGTAACAACGGATGCAACGGTCTGGGCTCAAGCCAAATTAGAGCTTACGGATCGCCGCAACTGGTCTGCCGTCATTTGGTTAATGCAGAAGTTCGTGATCGGGCTTTTCAGTCTCGTCAGCGCAGCCGTTCTCTATTTAGCACCTCTTGCATTCCTGGTTGCACCACTATTGTATCGATACATCAATATGCATGTCCTTTTTATGGAGGTAGATACTTTTGCGAAATCACTCCTTATAATGGCTGTGGGAGTGGTGCTTACTGTAATAAGCTTCAAGCTTGCAGATGTTTTGGCGAAGAAATTGGGAGGTTATACACGAATGATGATTAGAAAGCTAAACCAATAAAGGTCTTGTTTCCGGACTTTGTGTAAGGGCTGTAGCGTTAACTAGAAAAATATGTCATTTATCGAAGGTTAGGTCTATAATATAGGATACAAAACAGAAGGCTACTTAGGGGGTGGACGACTTGTTGGATATGGTTAAACAGTGGTTTTGGTTTGAGTGGATTATGTTGGCGCTCCGCCTTTTTACTAGCGTTTCATTCATCCTGACGACGATTAGTTTTCAGGAAGGTCTAACGCTGCCGCTTTGGACCGTTATTTTTTGGGAGATTGCCGCCTTCTCCATTCCTTGGGTCTGCTTGCTGCTCAACTACAAATATTATTTGTTCATGGAAATACTGCTATATGGCGGACTATGCATATTTTTAACCTCATTGTTTCCGGATGCTTATTCTACATTTATTGTATCGGCGTTTCTTATCGCTGCAAACAGCAATCATCTTTCCTATCATTGGACGGCTCCGGCAACGGTCTTGGTGATGCCCGGAATTTTCCATGCGGTTTCGCCAAGCAACACCTATTGGGTCATGGTCACCTACTACGGACTTGCTTATGTGTTGGGATTCGCTTTTCACTTATTGATCGTCAATCATCGGCAAAATGAAAAGATCCGTAAACAAAATGCGGTGCTTGAACAATATATGTCCCAAATCGAGCGCATTACGCTGGCAGAAGAACGAAGCAGGTTGTCTAGGGAGCTCCACGATACAGTCGGCCATGCTTATACTTCCATCATCATGGGAATGGAAACGTTGCGCCCCGAGCTTACTAACGAAATGGGTATACAGAGGCTTGATTCCTTGCTTGAGATGGGCCGCAAAAGAATCGAGGAAGTGAGGGGATACTTGCATCAAATGGAGTCTCCTCAGCAGTCGCTTTCCTTGGTCCAGTCCCTGCAAAAGCTTGGAGATGAATTTCAGGAGCATGCCCGGGTCGAGGTAAGCTTTCGTGCGTTCGGAGAGGAGTACCAACTGTCCCGGCAAGCGAAAATGGCGTTCATTCGCTGCTTGCAGGAGTCGCTTACGAATGCTGTTCGTCACGGGCAGGCGACGGAAATCACCGTTTCTCTGCAATTCGAGCAGCAATATACGAGGCTGGAGGTGCACGATAACGGAAGAGGGGCGGAAGAGTGGCGGGAGGGCTTCGGCATGAACGCGATGAAGGAGCGGGCGATGAATTTGCAAGGTCAAGTGTCCGTCTATACGAATTCCGGGGACGGGACGCTTGTCGCCTGTACTTTGCCGCGACAAGCGGAAATGGCAGACGGGCTTATTCGCCTGTTGGTCGTCGACGACCAGCCGTTTATTCGGGAAAGTCTGCGGACGTTGCTCGACAGGTACCAGGATTTGAACGTCGACGGCTTGGCCAAGGATGGCGAACAAGCCGTCGACCTGTGCGGGCGCCTTCAGCCCCATGTAGTGCTTATGGATTTGGATATGCCGGGCATGGGCGGAGCCGAGGCAACCAAAATGATTAAGCAGCAATGGCCGCATATCCGCGTGTTGATTCTTACGACGTTCCAGGATTCGGGGCAAGCGTTGGACTTGCTGCGCAACGGTGCGGACGGCTTCCTGCTGAAATCGACCGAAACGCTCGAGCTGGCCAATACGATTCGGCTCATTCACCGGGGAGGCACCCTAATCGATCAGGGGATGTCCCATAAAATATTCGAGAAATTCGATGAGAGCATCGAATCACCGAAACCGAAAGCCGCAGACGACTATGACCTGACGACCAGGGAAATAGAAATATTGCAGCTTGTTGCCAAAGGGCTCCGGTACAAGACGATAGCGTCCAAGCTGTATTTGTCGGACGGCACGGTCAGAAACTACGCCTCCTCGGCCTATTTAAAGCTAGGAGTCCGCAACAAGGAAGAAGCCGTCCAGAAAGCGTTGGAAATTGGGATCACTATTAGCTAGAATACGAACGAAAGCTATGCTCGGCTACGAATGTAAGGCATAAGGGAACGAGCATTAAAATATGGGCAAAATAAATTGGAGAATAGAGAAGGTCTCCCTAATACGTTAAGAAACCGAGAATACTTGAATGCTAAACTGGAAGATTTATATTGGAACAGGGCATTGATTTTGCCTTGAAGAAGGATGACCTTGATGCGGTTCTTTTTCCTTCCTACATAGGTTCCACCATTTGCGCCAAAGCTGGGTATCCGTCCATTGCGGTACCTGCTGGTTTCATGAAAAGCGGCGGCCCTTTTCGTGTGACAATCGCCAGCACCGCTTTTAGTGAAGGGTTATTGATAAAACTGGCATATGTCTTCGAACAGGCTCCATTCACAGATGAAAGCCTAATTTACAAGCAGCATCAAATGGAAGAAACATTAACTAAAGGGAATGTGTATGAAAAAAGGAGGCTTTCATGAGAAAGGTCGAAGTCGTTTCACATAAGAAAGTATGGTCCAAGCTATTTCAAAATGAATGCAAAAGATTACAGGATATTTTCGGGCATCAAATGATGAATTTATACCATATTGGCAGCACGGCCATACCTGCGATCCATGCCAAGCCAGTAATAGATATTTTGGCAGTGGTTAAAGATGTGGAATGTGTCGCTGATTTTAATAAAGAGATGGAACGGATAGGTTATGATGCTAGGGGTGAGAATGGCATCGCTGGACGAAGGTTTTTTCTTAAAGGCGGGGATGAGAGGACACACCATATTCACATGTTTCAAAAAGGGCATGCGGAAATTTCCAGACACCTCGCCTTTCGGGATTATATGCTGGCACACCCTTATGAAGCACAAAAGTATAGTCAGCTGAAACAGCGCTTGGCAGCAGAATTTCCAGATGATATCAAAGGGTATGTAAACGGGAAAAATAATTTTATAAAAAAGGTGGATGAAAGAGCGAAACAATGGGCGAAGCGTGGGGATCATCATGTTGATGAAGTGGATTAAATGCCAAGTGAATGTGGAAAACAAGCATGCATTTTCTACAGCACAAGAGGGATGGGGAGAGTTGCTCCATTGTGCTGGTTTCATGGGTCAAATCGGAGGGTGGAATAAAAATGAGCCACTTGAAGCAGGGATTCTCTCCGTATGGAAAGACCTCCATTCCTATCAACGTTTCATGCTATTCTTGAAGAGTGACCAAAGAAGTACTTATACAAAAATTTCTGTCGATATATTCGAGAAAATATTCAATATAGGAACTACAGATATTACCGCTTTTTTTGGCAAGGGGATACTACTTCGAGTGACTGACTGTTATGTTGAAAAAAATAAACAAGCCCACTTTGAGCAGATGCAAAAAGAAGTATGGAACAAAGGGATGATGTACTCACATGGCATTTTGTCAGGTACATTCGGTAAAAGCAAAACGGGAGATATCTGGTCGCCTCATTATGGGACAATGAATATTCATATCAACGGTACGTGGATAAGGAATTGCCTGCCTTGATAAAGGAATCGGGAGTGAAAGATTCAACCCAACGTATTACAGGAAGCTTAATTGAATTGCATCCAAAGTGGGCGGTCATTTAAATGGTGGCTAACTTCAATGCTAAAAATCTATTTTACAGAAGGTGATTACTAATGAAACTAGATTATGATTCACAGTACATAAGGGGCATCTACCTGAATAGGGACCGAATATCTTCGTATGACCATTTCCCTCTTGACCTGCCGGTTATCAAGCACCTTCAAGAAGTGGCTTTTCATCCTAGTGTTACCTATGTTATCGGGGAAAATGGAATGGGGAAGTCCACCTTGCTTGAAGGTATTGCGATTGCGTATGGCTTCAATCCGGAAGGCGGAACGTTGAATTTCAATTTTTCCAATTATGATTCACATTCCAATTTGGACGAATACCTCCGTTTGAAAAAAGGCGTGTACAAACCGAAGGATCATTTTTTCTTTAGGGCGGAAACCTTTTATAATGTAGCGACAAATATAGAGGAATTGGACAGGGAGGCATCGTCGGGACGGAAGATCATCGATTCCTTTGGTGGGAAATCACTTCACCAGCAATCTCATGGGGAATCGTTTTTTTCTGCTTTTGTAGAACGATTTCAAGGGGATGGATTGTATATCCTCGATGAGCCTGAAGCTGCTTTGTCGCCATTAAGGCAAATATCGATGTTAGCCAGGATAAACGAGCTCGTTAAACAAGGTTCCCAATTCATCATTTCCACCCATTCCCCGATCATCATGGCCTATCCAGATGCTAAAATCCTTCAAATATCAGATGAGGGTATGAATGAAGTGACTTTAGAGGAGTCCAATCACTATTTGTTGATGAAACAGTTTTTTGAAGATAAAGATCGGCTGCTTCATCATCTATTTCAATGAGCTTTATCCACTCCTTTTCGGGAGCCATAAAAGGATTATAAAAACTTTAATTTAAAGCAATAAAAGAAGCTCCGGCTGCACTGCGCATTCGGGGTGTTCATTTTTTTGGAATTGGTTGTTGACAGCTTAGGTGTATTACAGGTATAGTACATCTATAAGGTGTATGAACCACTTAGTACATACACAGGTGACTACATGTAAATTAGATTTTTTCCTAAATAATAGGGGGTGGTTTTATGAACGTTAATACCCGGGAACCGGTATATCTGCAAGTCGTGAGACATTTTAAAGAACAAATAGCCATTGGCAATTTCGTAGCCGGACAGGAGATTCCTTCCCGAAGAGAACTGGCGGCTTCACTGAATATTAATCCTAATACAGCACAAAAAGCGTATAAAGAAATGGAGGAACAGGGCTTGATTCATACAGAAAGAAATTTTCCAAGTCAAATCACGACTAATGAAACGATTTTACAGGCTGTTAGACAGGAGCTAATTCTTGCAGCTGTTGATTCTTTTGTTGATGCTATTCGTCCGATTAATGTGCCAGTTGATGAGCTGCTTCAAGTGGTTAAGGAAAAATATTCGGAAGAAATAAGGGAGGGGGATGAAAAATGATAGAAGTAAAACAAATCTCTAAGAAATATGGACGGAAGACAATCTTAGATGGTGTTTCATTTACAGCCAATAAAGGCGAAGTTACTTGTCTGATCGGGATAAATGGTGTCGGTAAAACGACTACACTCAAAGCGATTATGGGATTGACGCCATATAAAGGTGAAATCCTGATCGATGATCAAAAAATGACACATAACAGTTATGAAAAAATCACGTTCATTCCGGACGCACCGACCATGCTTCCGCAAATGACCGTTAAACAGGCTATGGTTTTCATGAAAGATTTCTATACGTCATGGAACTCAGAAAGAGCTAATCAATTATTGGGATTTTTTAAACTGAAAGAAGAGACCCCCATTTCCGAGTTGTCTAAAGGGAACACAGCTAAGCTAAACCTGATGCTGGGGCTGTCCCTTGACGTGGATTATGTATTGATGGATGAACCGTTTTCAGGCATTGATATGTTTAGCCGCGAGCAAATTGCCGATGTCTTTGCGAGCCACCTTATTGAAGATAGAGGGGTCATCATCACGACCCATGAAATCGGCGATATTGAACATTTAATCGATAAGGTCATTTTATTGGATAACGGTAAAGTCCTCAAAGAGTTCAATACAGAAGAAATGCGTGAGGATGAAGGGAAATCGGTAGTCGATGTAATGAGAGAGGTGTATCAAGCATGATGCGATATTTAAAGCTAGTGAATTTTGAAATCAATCGTTTTAGTAAAATATATATATCCTTATTGTTGATAACCTTGGTTTCGCAATTTGCTGGAGTGATCATCGGAACGAAAAGTCTTCTTAATGATGCCAGTAAGATCATGTCGGATGAAAAACTTTCGGAAGTCGCTTATATTTCCAAATATTTGGGCATTGATTTTACCGATATCGCCAATACCCTCTGGTTTATAGGACCGATCGCGCTGAGTGCCGTTGCCCTGATTTTTTACATTTTCCTTATTTGGTATCGTGATTGGTTCGGAAAGAATACGTTCATTTATCGTCTATTGATGTTACCGACATCCAGATTATCAATCTACCTTTCCAAAGCCACGGCCATCTTCTTGATGGTGCTAGGATTGATTGCTTTCCAGATTATCATTTTACCCATGGAAAATGCCCTATTTAATTCATACGTACCTGAATCGCTTTTGAATGAAATGTCAACTTACGGCATTACGAAATTCATTCCGATTTTGTCATTGATAATCCCTAGCTCGTTCACGCAATTCCTGCTTTCCTATGGCATAGGTCTTATGATCATGTCGATATTATTCACGGCGATCATGTTTGAAAGAAGTTTCCGCATAAAAGGAATCATTTTGGGCTTGGTGTATGTCGGGATCTCTGCTGCAGTGTTTTTAACTCCTGTTTTCGTAATGGAGAGTGGTACTTTCTATTTTTACCCTAATGAAATACTTGGTCTGCAGCTCGCCTTAGGAATCATTTTGACAGGATTATCGATTTGGCTTGGTTCCTGGTTATTGAAAAATCGCGTTACGGTATAACAACTATTAAAGGAGAGTGACAAGGTGAAACGTTATATATGCAGCATCATTATTGGAATGGTTGTCATCTTAAGCATCGGGACCTATTATGTCAAAGTAGCTTCCTCCGCTTCCGGCCTTCCAAAGTATAATTTCAAGACGCTAGAAGGCAGTGATAAAGAGCTTGATCCGGTAATAATACATGGTTCACTCGAAGTTAATCCCAGATATGAACCATTAACGATTGAATCCAATCAATCCATATATGCCAGCGAACGGTCTTACTTTGAAAACTTATCTGGAATACAAGATTTTCAAATTGAAAGATTGATAAAAGAACATCGTTCATTTATGCGTGGTAGGGATTCCATTAATTCTTTATATGAAGACGATGATTTCCTGGCTTACGCCTCGGTGAATGAAGATTTTACAAAGAACGGAAAAATGGAAGCGGAGTTTGATATCGGTTTGCTGGAGAAGAAAGGCGAGGATGAAACTTCTTTCAAAATTGAACTTCCCGATCAAGAGAGAATCATGAATGTTGTTGTCAGGGATGTGCAGTTGGTCCATTCAAAACTGCAGGTTTTAACGATGAATGATGTTAATTCAAACGATGAAAAGCAAACAATAGAGGTTCATCTGTATACGATCGATTTAGCTAATAAGAAAGTTTTGAGTGATAAAACCCTTTTATCTGAAACTTTTACTGATCCCAATCAAGTTGATCTTGAGATGCCAACTGATATTGCACCTTCCCAGCCAAACAACATGGTATTAATTTCGTTAATTAAAGGGGTAAATCATGAGGATGGCTTTAAGGAAAAACTAAAGGAAAGCAAGCTTTTATCTTATAATTATGATACGGAAAAATTAGAAACGGTTAAATTGCCCAAAAAAGAATCGCTTAGCCCGGACATGGCAAGAGGTGGATATGCGGATGGGAAAAAACTTTACATAGTTGATACCAAGTCCGATAAATATCACATTAAGACGTTTGATCTAAGCAGTCAAAAGATAACGAATGACATGGAGCTAGATCTAACTGTTAATAAAAAAGAACAAGACTTCGCTGCCTTTAAGAATGGGCGTGTATACTTCCTGTTAGGCAGCGGAAGGGATCAAGAGGGCGTTTTAACATCCAAGCCTGCCCAACTTCTAATTACCGATTATAAGACTGGAAAGACTTTATATAAAGGTGAAACAGTCACAAATAAAAAGAACGGCAAAAATTATGGTTTTAATATCGAAAGCTTGGAAGTCAAATAAGGGATGACTATCACTAGAAGCTGTCTCAAAAGTACAAACTTTATTGGCGGCTTTTTTTGATGAAGGTCGAATTATCGATCATGAAGGACGAATTACCTCCAACAACGGACGAATTCTAATCGGCTTGATTCTTTAAATGGCACAAAAATCGTGAAAAAAGGGATATCCTCCAATGGGATATCCCTTTTTCATTAAACGGAAGCCAAGTTCGCTCTGGCTGCACGTTCTTTCCTGCCGTGCAGGAAGTAGTAAAGAATGGAAGTTGCGATGACCACACCGCCAAGGATGACATAAAGTGTGCTGTACCCTGTTACTGGAATGATGAATCCCAGAATATAAGGGCCGAATCCAAGTCCTGCATCAAGCATGATAAAGAAGGTGGATGTTGCCATCCCCATACGGTGGGGCGGTGTCAGCTTAACGGCAATCGCCTGCGAGCTTGATTGCATATTACCGAATCCGAGGCCAATGAGGAAACCAGCTGCCAGTAAAGTGAAGCTATTGGTTGTTATGCTTAGAAGGAGCAAACCGACTCCGAAAATCAAAAAGGCTGGATACATTATGAAGTTCGATCCTTTCCGGTCCATTAACGGTCCTGAGAAAGGGCGTGATAATAATACGGCTACTGCGTAAACGACAAAGAAGAAGCTTGCTGTATTGACCAGGTCGATTTCAATGGCATAGAAACTGATGAAAGAAAGGACGCTGGAATAACAGAATGCCAATAACAGAGTAATGATTGAGATGGGCAGTGCCTTAGGTTCAATGAAATTGGAAAGCTTGAATCCTTTACTTTCAGTCACTTTTGCCGTCACTTTCAATGCCGGGACATTAAGGAAGAATGCTGTAATCAGGCTGATCAGCCCTAAAGCCAGGCAGAAACTGAATATCACTTGGAAGCTTGTATGTTGAGCCATATACAGACCGATGAAAGGGCCGATTGCCGTCGCAAGTGTTGCGCTCATGCTGTAGTAGCCGATGCCTTCTCCTTTTCGTGTTGCCGGGATGATCTGGGCGACGATCGTTCCTGTCGCAGTACTCGCCATACCCATCGCCATACCATGGATCAGGCGGTTAACGAGCAAGAAGCCAATTCCGAGATCCACAAAATATAGAAGTGTTGTCAAAGTGAAAAAGATCAAACCGATGAATAATGTTTTCTTGCGGCCGATTGAATCAATGAAACGGCCGATGAACAGACGTCCGATTAATGTCCCGATTATGAAAATACCCGATATGAGTCCGGCTTGGCTTGTAGAAGCATTCAATTCATTTACGGCATAGATGGCAAGGGTCACCATCAGTAAATAAAAGATTAACGTTATGAAAAAATTGATGGAAGAAACGATGACAAAGTCCTTCGTCCACAGTCTAGGTCTGGATTGTTCCATTTTATTATCTCCTTACTTTATAATGTTATTTCTTATTTCGCCCATAATGCGTATGGCTGCGAGTTGTTCCTCTTCAGTGATCCCCTTCAAGATGTCCTGTTCGTATTGATCGATTGTCACGCGGACTTCACTGTAGAGCTTTGAGCCAAGCTCAGTAAGCCGCATTCTTTTTTCCCGTCTATCTTTACTTGGCACATGCTCGACATATCCCAGCTCTTCCAAACGGGTAATGGTCCTGGTAATTGTGGGCTTTTCCACACTCTGATAATTGGCAAGCTCTACAAGCGTTGCAGAACCATAATTGGATAAGTAATGTAAAATGGACCATTGCGCCCTGTGTAAATCATGCTTGTTTAGCTGTATATTTAGATTATTTTCAAAAGGCCGGTACATCAGCAATAATTGCTGAAAGAATTTTTGGTAAGTCTTTATCAGAAACACTCCTTATAATATATAGTTACCTTGAGTAATCATTACCCTGAGTAACTATAATAACAGAAATCATTCATTATGTCCAATTGGATTCAGATTGTTAATTTTGGGGGTTTTTGATAAGGTGAGGGAGAATATAGGAGAAGATGTGAAGCATGTACGATTTAAGCCCAATTCACGAGTAAAAGCACGAAATTCACGAGTAAAAGCACGAAATTCACGAGTAAAAGCACGAAACTCACGAGTAAAAGCGCAAAACTCACGAGTAAAAGCACCAAACTTACGAGTAAAGGCCCAAATTAAAGGGGGATGAAAGTTGTCAAAGGGATTTCTACATCATATTGAGCTGAATGTTTCAAATTTACATAGGACCGTTGATTTTTGGGGCTGGTTTTTGGAGGAAATCAATTATGAGCCATTCCAGGAGTGGGAAAGCGGGAAGAGTTGGAGATTGGATGACATGTACATTGTTTTTGTACAAGCGGAAACTAGGTTTCTTGACATTCCCTATCATAGGGGACGAGTGGGTCTTAATCATTTAGCCTTTCACGCCACCTCCCGTCAACAGGTTGATGAGATCACCAGAAAATTAAGGGACAGAGGAGTTACCATCCTCTATGCCGACAAGCACCCCTTCGCCGGTGGGAAGGAACATTATGCTGTATTTTTCGAAGACCCAGATAGGATGAAAGTTGAATTGGTGGCACCTTAAGTATTTTCGTTAATTGGTAAGATGAAGGGAAATGGCTAAGCAACCGCACTTCTGAAAAATAAAGGCTAACGACATCCATGTTTAGCTTTTGCTAGCCCTTAATATCTTATTCCCTTTTCTGATTAAATTTTAGCTGTTGGTGAAAGTTTGCCGGGTCGCTTGTTTTCTAATTATTATAGGAAGATGGTTAGTTGTATATTAATTTCCAATTCATTGGTATAATGTAGGTCGATTGTCTATAGGTGGTGATATTGTCAGTGAAATACTTTGTCCCAATAATAATCGCTGCATTTCTCCTTTTACTTTTTTCATTTTGTACCTGGTATGAAGGCAGCGAAATTCTGGATAACCCTTGGGAATGGAAATATTCAACTCACTTTTCACAGATGTTGAATGATCAAGTGATGGATGATCAAGATATTTCGAATTTGGACTATTTCGTGTATGCAGCAAAATTCAAACCGCTATTTCCGGTGTTGATGGTCCTAACGTTTTCGTACTTAATCATACTTACGGGTTATGCCCTATTCAAAAGAAGCAGTAAAAAAATAGCACTATTTTTGGCTGGATTTGGCGTTCTTTTTCTGATTTCGAGTGGTATTGTATCCAATTCCCCAACTGTGGGAGGGAATATCTTTCAAGCTTTCTTTCTGATAAGCGGTATGATGGCCATAATGGGTGCTGTGCTATCTTATTTCCGGATGCCTAAAGAAATCAATAACTAAATTCACTTCATGCTTTTTTGCGGAGCTGCCATACGGGGCGGCTTTTTTATTTGGGCAATATGGAAAGCTGGTAAGGAGACACAAAATGACCAAAATTAATAGCCATTCTTCTAAAAAATATTAATGCCCGCACATTTTAGAAAAGCTGTTATGCTGTTTAAACAGGCTTTTGAAATTCGGACAGTAAATGCCACATGGCAAACATCATTCAGTTCTGTTTGTAGCAAAGCAACGTGATTACTTGAATGATCCTGTTTACATGTTGCTGGAATTTTAGACAATGCCTCAATGGTTGATTTTAAGAATAAAGTGAAAAGGTGATAATATGTCAGGCAAAATCAAAATTGAACAGCCGAAGATCCCCCATGACTTAACTCAAGCGAACTTTCAGGAAATATATTATAAAGATGAGCCATATCTGGATACCTGTATCATAAGCAATTGTACGATCGATAGAGAAAAGATGGACCAAATCGTATTATCACAGGTAGTTTTTAAACATGTGATATTCAGCGATGTATCATTCAGGAATATTGAGCTGACGGATGTCGTTTTTGACCATTGCGATTTGACGAATGCCGATTTCATGGGTGGCTCGATTCATCGGGTGGAATTCAAAGAGTCCAAACTATTAGGCATTAATCTTTCTGATGCCAGTTTAGGGAATGTCTCCTTTGAGAATTGCAATTGTAATTTAAGTGCTTTTGGCTATGCCGCATTAAAACAAGTGAAGTTCGATCATTGCTCATTGGAAAGTGCTGATTATTATGATTGTAAATTCAAGAAAGTGATGTTCGATACATGTAAATTAAATGAAGTGAACTTTTCCCGGACACCGCTAAAAGGAATTGATATTAGCAGTTCTACATTTCAAAGGCTTACCGTATCCCTGGAGGATTTAAATGGATGCGAAGTTTCCCCGGACCAAGCAATAGGCTTTGCAGCCATGCTTGGACTGAAAATTAAAGAGTGAAACTTTTTAAGATGAAAAGTGAGTATGATTTTAAGGAATGTAATCGCCTTATTGCATATTATGCTATAAAGCATGCATTGCCAGGAAGAGCGTAAGGCAAATGTACTGCTCTCTAAGCGGGGGACCACCAATTTGGTGGCCTTTTTTTGAATGGAATTGTTTACGTCCAATTAATGAAACTTATTACATATTAAGAACGTAGTACTAACCTTGAAAGTTTTATGAAGATAACACTTACCAATAAAATAACATTTACAAAAAGAGAGGTGAAACCTTTGGGTTTACATTATCAATAATATGGTGATAAGAGTGCTTCTCTGATGCTATTTTTACATGGTGGAGGAGTGAGTAGTTGGATATGGGAATACTTCAATCATTATCATTGCATAGTTCCAGACTTACCTGAACATGGACTAAGCAATTATGAAATGAATTTTTCTATAAAAGGTAGTGCAGAAGAAGGAATTAAATTAATCGAAGAAAAAGCAAGCGGGAAGAAAGTAATCCTAATTGGGTTTTCTCATAGCCATGTAAATGAAGAGTACAGAATATTTGCATAAATACTGTATTTATTTACAATATATGTTAGGAGGGTTGGGAATTTTAAGGGAGATTAGACTTTGATTATCAATAAGGTCACTTTGTACAGTCATGCATTGAATGATATGCGGAAATTTTATGTTAATGAGTTAGGATTCGAGTTACTATCGCATACAGATGATGGTTTTGAAATTAGGGCTGGGGACAGTGTACTTGAAATGTAAAAATACGATCTCCAAAAAAAGCCTTTTTATCATTTTGCCATGGACATACCGACCGATTTATTCACTTTGGCAAAAGCATGGGCGAATTCAAAGGTGGAATTGACCAGCGAAGATGATGAGGACGAAGTTTATTTCAGCTATTCAGATGCACATGCCTTTTATTTTTCAGACCCTTCAGGCAACATTGTTGAGTTCATATCCAGGTATTCCGTATCACCCAAATCTGGGGCTGAGTCTTTCTCAGCTCAAAACGTCCTGTGCATTAGTGAAATGAACATTACGACGAATGAAGTCAGGGCTTTAGGGAATCAGTTGATCAGTTTCGGCATACCAGTAAGGAGTGGTGAACCAATAAGGGAAGATGGATTGAATTTCATGGGGGAGCATGAAGCAGGAGCATTTTTACTTTTAGGTCCAAGGAAACGGCGCTGGTTCTTTTCGGATAGAGAGTCGGAAATCTTTCCGCTTTCGTTAGTCATTGATCAGCAAATAGATATATCATTGGATGGCGAAGGATTCATGGAATTGAAAAAGATGAAACTGACCAAGGGGGAAGATTGAGATGTCCGGAATTTGGAATGATGTAGATTTATATTTTAGTAATAAACTTCATACGGAAGATCCGATCATGAATTCGATATTGAAAGCGAATGCAGAAGCAGGGCTGCCTGCCATTGATGTATCTCCAAACCAAGGGAAATTCCTTCATTTACTAGCAAAAATCAGTGGAGCGAAAAACATATTGGAAATAGGGACGCTTGGAGGTTATAGCAGTGTTTGGCTCGCGCGTGCTTTGCCGGAAGATGGGCGGTTGATAACGCTTGAATATGAGGCTAAGCATGCAAAAGTGGCGGAAGCCAATATCAAAAATGCGGGATTGGCCGATAATATCCATATAATGGTCGGGGCGGCGCTCAAAACCTTGCCAACCCTTAAAGAAAAAGGATTATCCGGCTTCGACCTAATTTTTATTGATGCTGATAAACCTAATAATCCCGAGTATCTTAAATGGGCATTGGAACTTTCACGGCCTGGGACCGTCATCGTGGTCGATAATGTCATCCGAGATGGAAAAGTGATCGATCAGGATAGCAAAGACACGAGTGTGATGGGTGTACGGACATTCATAGATAGGCTATCCGAAGAACCGCGAATCGATTCGACCGTCTTGCAAACTGTTGGTATGAAAGGATATGATGGTTTTGTTATCGGGATTGTAAAAGAGTGAAGCTTCAGAAGGCGTTATAAAAGAATCGTAGGATCCTTGAGATATAATCAATGATTCCAAGAAGAAGGTAATTTATGCACAACATGATCATTCTCCTATCAAGTTACTTAATAGGTTCCATCCCATTTGCTCTGGTTATCGGCAAATTGTTCTATAGTACCGATATTCGTGGATATGGGAGTGGGAATCTTGGCGCAACCAATAGTTTTAGGGTATTGGGCAAAAGAGCGGGGACGGTAGTAGCCATTGCTGATTTATTGAAAGGTTCCATCGCCTGCTTTCTCCCTATGATGCTGCATTCAAACGTTTCCCCAATACTATGCGGCTTACTTGCCATAATTGGGCATGCCTTTCCTGTTTTTGCGGGATTTAAAGGGGGCAAGGCCGTGGCAACATCAGCGGGAGTGCTTTTATTTTTAGCTCCATTAGGTACATTCAGTGCTTGCATCGTTTTTTTCATTAGTTTGCTGACTTCAAAATATGTATCTCTCAGTTCGATTTTGGGGAGCATTTCCATATTGATTTACAGCCTATTATTTGAAGGCAGGCTCATCACTGCACTCTCTTCATTCATTTGCTTATTCGTCATCATTTTACATAGGGAAAATATAAAGAGAATATGGAAGGGCACGGAAGCAAAAGTGGGCAGGATCTTTTAATGGTACCTCGCTATTGAATCATTCGCAGCAGGAAAAGAAGTACATAAAAATGTTTATGTTTCACGCTCAAATTCATATCACCATAATCCAAGGAGCCAACCATGAAAAAAAGAGCAAGTTTATTAATAGCTATGGGCGTGATCGTTTTTGGAATCATCGCCTGGATTGCATTAGAATCTCAAACCACAAAGAAAGAACTGGACAGTAAAAGGCCCTTTCCACAGCATACAGTCTATCAATCAGGAACGATAAAACCTGACAATCTATCACAAGAAGAGCTGGATGATGATGTAACGGATTTTTACAAAGTTTGGAAAGATGAATATCTTAGGCAGCCTGCTGATAAAAAGGATGAATATTATATTTTTTACAATGATAAAGGATATGCAGAACCCAAGAACGCAGTGACCGTTTCTGAAGCGCACGGTTATGGGATGATGATAACGGCAATCATGGCAGGCAGCAAGGACAGGCAGTACTTCGATGGGCTTTATCGTTTTTATAAAGCGCATAAAAGTGATAATGATTCTTCATTAATGGCGTGGCAGCAAGTAAAGGATAAATCGGGCAAAATCATAAATACGCCAGGTGATGCCGATTCAGCAACAGATGGCGATATGGATATCGCTTATTCGTTATTATTGGCTGATCGCCAATGGGGAAGTGAAGGGGAAATCAACTATCTTGCCAGAGCAAAGGACATCATGGATGCAATCATGTCCAATGAGATAAATCGGTCGCAGTCCCTGATTAAACTAGGGGACTGGGCGGAAGATGAAGATGATGTATACGGACAATCGACTCGTTCATCGGACTTTCTTCTCAATCATTTGAAGTCCTTTGAGGCGGCAACCGGGAATCATGAATGGAAAGGTGTAACGGATAAGGCTTATGAGATCATTCAATCCATTTATAAAGAAAAAAGCGGCAATACAGGCCTCATGCCGGACTTCATTGTACAATCCAAGGGAGGATACCAGCCGGCACAAGCTGACTTTTTAGAAGGGGAGAATGACGGCAATTATAGCTGGAACAGCAGCAGGACCCCTTGGCGCTATACGCTCGATTACTTACTTACTGGTGATGAAAGAGCGCTGCCGCAATTAAAGAAGATGAATAATTGGATTAAGGAGGAAACGGATGGGAACCCTGAAAATATCCAATCCGGCTATACTCTAAACGGAAAAGTCTTAGAAGAAGGAAATAGTACAACCTTTGTTGCTCCATTCATGGTCAGTGCCATGGTTGATTCCTCCAATCAGCAATGGATCAACCGATTATGGAAAAGGACGATACAGGAACAAGAAGATGATGACTATTTTGCCAATACGATAAAATTACAAACAATGATTGTTGTTTCAGGTAACTGGTGGGCGCCATAAACCCGATATCGGGAATAATTAATGTTGAAAAAGGAGTTTGAAGATGAATGAAAAAGGTCACACCTTTCTTGATGTTCCAAGGAAATGATGCAGAAGAAGCCATGAATTATTACACATCTTTAATTGAAGGATCGAAAATAACCAGCATGATTCGGTATGGAGCGAATGAAGCAGGTGCAGAGGGAAGTATCATGCAAGCTGCCTTTACCTTGAAGGATCAGGAGTTTATGTGCATCGATAGCAATATTAAGCATCAATTTACGTTTACACCTTCGTTTTCAATATTCCTTACATGTGATACGGAAGAGGAAATTGACAGGATTTTTGCGAGTTTAACTGATGGCGGAGAAGTGCTGATGCCATTAGGCGATTATTCCTTCAGTAAGAAGTTCGGATGGGTATCTGATAAGTTCGGTGTTTCCTGGCAACTCACTCTCCCAATATGAATGAAGTAAAAAGGCCACTGGATAGTGGCTTTTTTCAGTTTGTTGACCAAAGGGGGTTCGGAAAAGTACGGTGAAGGTCGAAAAAATACGGTGACGGTCGGAAAAAGAGCGGTGAAGGTCGAAAAAAATGCTCCGGCTGAAACAACTGGATCGTATTTAAAGAAAGGCTGTTTTCACATACTATGTTGCTATTTACCAGGTAGTGAGCTGTGGTTGATTTCCCCTCCAGATGCTCGCTTTCCGCGGGGCGGGCGGTGAGCCTCC
>NZ_JBHZPF010000062.1:0-25165 GCF_042787975.1 Peribacillus sp. YIM B13482 | reverse complement strand
AACGATTTACCAAACTCAATCAGATCACTCATAAGGCTCAGCCTTTTTTTTAAAAGCGTTTTTACTGGGTCTATTTTGTTGTGGTTTTTTCTGGATTTTGAGCTTTTTTAATTTTCATGGGAGTTTAAGTGTAATATTTCACAAATATTATAAATGAGAAAAATGAATAACTAAAAATACAATAGGAGGAATTATTATTGATGGTAGAAGATTTAAAGTATTAAATTTCTTAATCCCCAAAATATTTAAACCAGATGCGATTATCAATATACCTCCTACAATCGTCACTTCGTTCAGAAGATCATTATTTATGGAGTTCTCCATTAAAATAGCAATTAAATAAATGGCACCTTGCCAAATAAATAAAACAATTCCTGCAACAGCTATCCCAATACCAAATGTGGATGCTAATACAATCGAGGTAATCCCATCCAACACCCCATTTGCAAGCAGATACGTATACTCTCCCTTTAACGCTGCCTCTACAGGACCTAAAATAGATAACGTTCCAATACAAAATAATAGGATAGCAGTCGCTAACCCCTCAGCTAAATTACCTCTGGAATATTTATTAACTAAAGCATTAAATTTTGATTCTAAATTCAGCCTTTGACCGAGCAATCCCCCTACGGCTAAGCTTACAATAAAAAGTACCGGATATTTGCTGGAAGGTAAATGTTGCACTAGTGCATTTATTCCTAACCCCAACGCAACTAACCCCATAGCCTGCATTAGAATGTTGTGATATTCATCTTTTATCCCCTTTTTAAAGATGCTTCCGATAATGCTTCCGATTACTATCATCATTGTATTAAAGATTGTTCCAAACATAATCATTTCTCCTTTTAATTATTGTTCTATCCAAAAATATAGACCCTCCTGTAACGGGAGGGTCAACACTTTATTGGTATTTGTATTTCTGTCAGATAGTCTTCTTTACTACCTGAGATATAATGGTCAATTATTGTTCTTTCAATGGAATCCCCGATAACTTGGAAACCGTTATCTTGAATACAATTGAGTAAGCTTCTATAATGTTCGGGTGAATCGCTGTGATTTCCATTATAATAAATGCAGGCATACATTCCTTCGGGAAGAGTTGTCACTAAAGGATTTTGAATATCATCTTCTTCGACTAAAATAAATATCGAGTTATATTCATTGAACTTGTTGTTTAATGTATTATTAATACTTATCGTAAGACCTACTCCCCCAATAAATATAGAAGAACTCATATTAGACAGACTCTCTAATCGTCGTAAGGAAACTTCCATCTCAGGTTCTGAACTGATTATTTCCATTAATCTTACTATCCTTCTCTCTTTCCTCTCCTGTATGAATGGCACTTCCAATTCTTTTATTTCTCGTGCTAATTTAATGTCCTTGATTCGATTTTGGAACCTTCGGTTAATTCGTTCCAGTTCTTTCATTTTTTTTTCGGTTAATCGTTTCTGTTCCTCTAAGAGATACAAAAAACCATCGATATTCCTGTCGTCTAGATGTCCCTTGATCTCCTTTAATGAAAAACCTAATTCCTTTAAATAATGAATAGTGTTCAAATGTTCAAATTGTTCCGTTGAATAATATCTATAACCGTTGTTTAGATCCGTATGTATAGGTTTTAATAAATCAATTTCATCATAATATCGAAGGGTTTTTATGGTCGTATTATGGAGTTTAGCCATTTCTCCAATTGAAAATCTATTCTTCAATTTAATCTTCCTTTAGAAAAACTTTATATTATCACTATAATACACAATTATATGAAGTTAAACTAACCTGCCCCGTTAGTGCCATAAGAAAAAGGCTGCCTCAGCAACCTTCCTTATTGAAGTAAAGACCCATTAGTTGAAGAGCAAAGTATTATTATACAAAGTATATTAATCCAGAAATACCTAAACAGATTACAGCTATGAGACCTGAGATTAATGCTATTTTAGTTCTAAAGCTTCGATTTTTTGTTGTTTCTGAATGAAAATTTGCTCTTTGTTGTTGTCCACCTGTCCATGCTCCGATAAAAACACCTGAAATAACAATACTTACTATCCCAACAATAAGAAAAAACTGAAACATTAATAACTCCCCCTTGTTAGGCTCTCGTATATTTTCATTACATATTATACCATGGAATTCATTGGCTTTCTTATAGAACTATCCTGCCCCGTTAGTGAGCTGCCTTATAGACAGCTCTGATCTTCAACTAACGCACCCGTTTGTTTAAGAACATCTTTTCACAAACTTATTCATTTTTAGTGACTAAAATATTAATTTCTCAACGACAGTCGTTTAAGTCTTTACTTATACAGGCTTGCTTCAACCTTTTAGTTTTCAGCAAATATTTAATATCTGAGATATTATCATATGATAATTGAATGTGAAAATAATTAATATATTCTAAAACTGCGAAAATGCAAATAAATCCTGCAATTGACAATCCCAATACTGGTAAAGAAGGATACCATTTAGAGAAATCAATAGCGAAAGCTAAGAGTGAAATCGCAATCAAGATTATATTGATTTTTTTCAAACGTCGTAACTGTTTAACAGTTTGAATGGGAGTTATAGGTGTATTTTCTTTTCTTAAACGATTCCATTTTTTATACCAATAAATGGTTCCTTGTAATAAAATAAATTCCAAAAGAAGAAATGATGTCCAAAAAGAAAACAATGAATATAATTGTATACTGGGAAATGCAAAGTTATATAAATAACTTATAACAATAAAAACAATTATTGCGTTTCTTTCACCTTTATAAAGGTACGCAAGTCTTTTTTCTAATAATTTCTTCACAGAATCACCTTTATTTCTTTAGCTCTTTTAAACTCCAATATCCAGAATATATTCTACCTTATATTGGAATGTTATGGAACTATTCTGCCCCTTAAGTTCCATAAGAAAAGGAGCTGCTGATCAGCTCCTGGTAATGAAGTAAAGCACCTTATAGTTTAAGTGCATTTTTTCACAAATAAGAAATACAAGCTGATTTGTTGATTAAGCAATCATTAAATATAGCCACCGTATTTAAACTCACGTTTTCTTTCGTGATAAAAACAAGAGGAGCTAATAAAACTCTTCAAAGGTTTATTTTCTTTCATGAAAAGCTAAGTTTACAGCTAAGGCACCTAAAACAGATGCCATAAACCAGCGTTGAATTTTAACCAAAAAAGGTCTTCTTCCAACCCAAACCGCGACCTGACCAGCAAATAAAACAATTAGTAAATTTACAGCAAAGCTAACAAAAATTTGCACCGTTCCTAATTGAGCAGTTTGAACAAGCAGTGAACCACTATTAGGATCCATAAATTGAGGTAAAAGTGAAACATACAAGACCGCAATTTTTGGATTTAACAAATTTGTCATAAGGCCCATAACATATAGTTTTTTTGGTGACTCTACGGCTAAATGCTGTGGCTCCAGGATTGAACTTGCTCCTGGTTTTATTGCATTCCAAGCTAACCACAACAAGTAGATAACACCTAACCATTTAATGATGTCATACATTACTGGAACTAATTCGAACAAGAAGGATAAACCCAACATTGTAGCGATAATATAAATCAAAAAACCAGTAATTACTCCTAAAAGAGAAATTATCCCGTCCTTTTTACCTTGCGAAATGGTTCTAGATATTAAATAAATCATATTAGGACCAGGTGAACAGACCATCCCTAAAGATACTAGAGCAAAAGCGCCTAATGTTCCTAATTCCATCATTAAATTGCCCCCCTTTTCAATCATCACTATACCCGTTAAATAACGTAAATTTCTTCTAATGTACGGTCTCCTCTAAGGCACTTGATGAGGGAACTTCATCTTTATATTCCATAAAAGTCTTAATCAATAAATCCTGAATTAATGGTGCATCTGAAACTTCTGCAAAATATAATATCCCTCTCTCTTTTGTAATAATTATACATTATAAGTTATTTTATACATTATTATTTTACTATTCTTATTGAACTATCCTGCCCCGATAGTTCCATAAGAACAAGCTGCCTTAAAGACAGCTCCGATCTTCAGCTAACGCACCCGTTAGCTTAACAAGGTATGTATAGATTATTTTTCAACTTTAATGTATGTTCATTCGAATATAGGACGCATAAAGCTTCTCTCATAACTTAAAATACATTTAGTCTCTTCTGCAAATTTATATGCTTCTTGACAATCTGCATCCAATGCCATTTTTACTCGGTACTCTTCATATGCTGCTAAACTTGGGAAAGTGAATAATGCAAAAGCAATATTATTAGCACCCTCGTGTGGAAGGAAATAACCCTGATGTGTACCGCCTAATTTATTAACTAATCGAATCCACATCTTACCGTATTCCTCGAATTCATTTAATTTATATGGGTCAATAACATATTTCAAATAACATGTAACCATTTTAATCCCCCAAAAAAATCTATTTTTTTCCATCATAACATATAATTCGACTAACCTGCCCCGTTAGTACAATTGGTTACTCCATGTACTTCCACCTCTTTATCCTACTAGTAATTCAATCAAACTCCACCCTCTTTCGAGGTGTAGCTTTTAAATAAAGTTTAATCAAAAATATCTCGAAAACCCACATTTGACGATAAATAAAAAGAATCTATTTTGAAAAAAGATTGATCAAAATAGATTCCTATCCAGAATATTTCAGTTTGATTTTTATAAAAAATTTTAATCAATTTCAGTGTATCTAAGGTTTATTCTGCCTTCTCGAATTGAATGTGCCAGCTTTCCATGACTTTCCCGGCCGGGCTAATCTCTGAAACAAGCCTGTGCTTCACCGGCGTGTGTTCGGTCCCGGATGGGTTGATGGACAGAAGCATTAGAATTAGCTATCAGTGCGCCTCCGGGGTCATCCATCCTGCAAGATCGGACGGACCGGCCGGCTTCTTATTGTTGGCGGAGCCGTCGCGTGGACGAAGCATGCCGCCAACGAGACGAAGTCCCTGTTTCCTCGTCATGAATCGTCCAATCTGCGTACCTATATAATTCTGTGTTCCCGGAACGACATACAGCTTCCCGTCCTTCAATGCCCGAAGCGCAACTTCCACGACTCGCTCCGGTGTGTCTTTCTTACCGACGGCGGCTTCTTCCGCGCCTACGACGTTGAAGAAGCCGGTGTCCGTCGCTCCGGGACAAAGCGTGAAAAATTGGACGCCACTGTTGCGGTTCTCCCACCACAAGGCTTGGGTAAACGACAAGACGAAGGCTTTCGTTGCTCCGTATACGGCCATATAGGGAAGGGGCTGAAATCCGGCGGTCGATGCGACATTGATAACGGCCCCGGAGTTTCTACACAACATATCCGGCAAGAACAAGTGCGTCATATCTACAACAGCGGCAACATTGAGCATGACTTCCTCATGCTGGCGCACGCCTGACATTTGTTCAAACAAACCATGCGTGGCAAAGCCTGCGTTGTTGACCAGCATTTCGATCTCTAAATTCAGAAGTTGACATTGCCGATATAACTCGCCTGGCGCGCCCTCTTTGCCAAGATCGGTAGGAATCACCTCGACCTTGACGCCGTGCTTCTTTCTAAGCTCCGATGCCAGGTTCTCCAGCTTGTTTTTCGATCGGGCTACGAGTACAAGGTGGCCACCCTCTTTGGCCAATTGTCGGGCGAATTGCTCTCCGATGCCGGATGAAGCTCCCGTGACAAGCGCCCACTTTCCTTTTATGTTCATTGTGCAACTCTCCTATCTACTTTTTTATAATTAGGAAACAGTGTTACTTAGTCCTTAAAAATAATTCCTGACTCTCATAAGAGTCAAGAATTATGATACGTTCCGGTAACGGTGTTTCCAATTGAAATCATTGTAACTAAGCTTTTTAAGAAAGTCAACATCGTTTTTTGAATCGTTGGTTTTTAGCATCCCTCGCAACATTGACAACGGTCCGACAATTATATTAAAATTCCTGTTAAGAGCTGGAAACATTGTTTCTTATCAAAAATGTATTAATTGAGGGTGATAGCGATGACAGAACAAAATAATTCCTTCGCTGCAAATACGAAAAAGTTGGAAACGTATCAGGAGGCTCGCTTGAAAAATATTGAAAATCTTCGAAAGCTCGTCGTCGATGCTGCGGCAACGATTTTGTACGATGAGGGTCCTGAAGCTGTGACGGTGCGTAAAGTTGCGCAGAAGATGAATTGCTCTACCAAAATCATATACAACCTGTTTGTCAATAAAGATGGACTGGCTCAGCAGCTTTATCTCGACGGCTGCAAGATTCTCGCCAACAAATTCGAGGGAACGCCGCGCGCTGACGATCCGATGCAGCAGCTGTTTAATTTAGGCGAAACCTTCTGGCAATTCGGACAGAGTTACTCCGGTTATTACAAGCTGATGTTCGGAGGAGCCTTCGCGGATTTCAAACCAGACGAGGAGAGCATACACGGCACCGTAACAGCTATGCGGCAGTTATTAACAGTAATTGGTAATGCGCAAGAGCAGGGACTGATTACCGGTCCGTATGACACGGAAACCGTCGTCCGTATCTTCTGGGCGTCGCTCCACGGTGTTATCCATCTTTACATGTGCGGACATTTTGGTGATGTGCAGTCCGCACATGCGGTTTACAAGCAAACGCTGTCTTTGGTTGTCGATTCGTTATTTTCGAGTTGAGTCTTCTAGAGAAGAAAAAAAGCAACTTAGGGTGTCTTTTCTTTATTTTTTAAAACGTCGCAACTTTATTTCAAAACGACACGAGGGTATTTTTTTAATACAAGCAACTTTGATAAATGAATAAATAGAAAGGGCATGTTTTGAAAAAGATTAATCATAACATGCCCTTATACTATTTAATTGGATTATTCTTTTATAAAAAAGATTGAACATTTTTATGTTCCTTAATGAACTATTCTGCCCCGATAGTTCCATAAGAACAAGCTGCCTTAAAGACAGCTCCGAACTTACCTGCCCCTTTAGTTCATTAAGCAAGGTCACCAAATGGCAGCCCCAGAAAACTGCAGTAATAATATACGTGCAAAATAGCACTTAAAATAAGTGCAAATTATCACCTAAAGTAACACAATTCCGTTAAGTTATGATACCAACTTAGTCAAAATAAAAACACCCCATTTCTGGGGTGGACATCTCTTGGTCATATGTTCTTTAGTTCTTTAACGAGTTTCTTCTGTTTTACTCATTCTCCTATTTTAAGGTAACTACCAGAACGGTCGTTTTACCGGCTACAGATTGTCCACTATAGTGATACTCTAAATGTGTCACAATGTCTCCATTGGTAATGATCATCGGTGTAATAGTACTTGATGCTTTTTCCTTTACCAGTTCAAGGCTGTAGGTGACCAATATGTCTCCTGCTTTAACCTGGTCACCTTCTGCCACACAAACGGAAAACCCTTCTCCTTTCATGTTAACCGTGTCCAATCCAATATGAATCAATATTTCCAGCCCTTCTGCCGTTTCCAATGCAATGGCATGCTTCGTCGGGAAGACATTGATGACTTTTGCATCAGCCGGCGCTACTACCTTCCCTTCGATAGGAAAGAAAGCAATACCATCTCCCATCATTTTCTGTGAAAAAACTGGATCCGGTACATCTTCAAGCTTTAAAATTTCTCCTTCAATTGGCGATACTAATTTTATTTCCGAAATTTTTGTTTTTTTTCCAAATAAGTTTTTTAACAAGGTAATACCTCCAATTATTTTTAATACTCTGGCTGAACAGCAAATTTCTTAAGCAATCACTTTTTTGATTTGTTCTTTTAGCTGGTCTGATTTCGGTCCAAAAATTGCCTAGATGTTATTTCCTATCTCCAAAACGCCCGCAGCTCCAAGGCCTTTTAATCGGTCCTTATCAACTTAGCAAGCCAATCGGTCGGTACTTTTCCGTTTAGGGCAGGCGCCATTATTGATCGATTTGCTGCAGTTGATAAATCGCTTCTTTGGCCGGAATGGAAGAGATTGCTCCTTTTCCAGTCGTAGTAAGAGCGCCACTAGCGTTTGCAAAGCTTAGGATTTCTTGGTGATGAAGTTCAAGAACTTCTTCCAGATTTCCTTGCCGAACGTCTTTTTCTAATAACTGATACAGCAAGCCTCCGATAAATGCATCCCCAGCCCCTGTTGTATCCTGTACGCCGACGCGATACCCGGTTGATTCGTATTTTTTACCTCTTACATATAATTCGGCACCTTGAGCTCCTTTTGTATAAATTACTGCTTTAACAGCACCAGTAAATAACGAAGAAACTGCTTTTTCTTTGTCAGTAATCCCGGTAATAAACTCAAGCTCTTCATCAGAAATTTTCACAATATGAACCATTGGAACAAACTCTAAAATCGTTTTCCGGCATTCTTCAGGATCAGTCCAAAGCGGAAGGCGGACATTTGGGTCAAAGCTGATGATTCCGCCTTTTGCTTTTAGAGAAGTAATGGCTTTCACATGCGCATGCTTCATAGGACTTTCCACTAAATCGACTGAACAGAAGTGGAGGAGGTCGCCGTTTGCAAACCAGCTATCGTTAATTTCAGTCTCATGAAGCAGCAAATCTGCAGAAGGATTGCGGTAGAAAGAGAAATCACGTTCACCATTTTCAAGCAAAGATACAAAAGCAAGGCCTGTGTTGGCTTCATTTGTTCTCGTAATTTTATCTATTTTCACGCCGGCTTGCTGCAATTGTTCTAAAAGAAAGTCCCCAAATGAATCCATTCCGAGCTTAGTAATTATCGATGCATTGCCGCCATTTCTGGCAACTGATACAGCAACATTCGCTGGAGCGCCTCCTGGAGCACGCTCGAATTCCATTACATCTTTTAGTGCGATTCCTTTTTGAAGGGGGATAAAATCAATTAATACTTCACCGATTGCATATAAATTTCTCATACCTTACCTCTCGCTTTCATACATAACTCCATTTTTTTGCTTGAAAAGTGGTGCTTCCAGATAATGCAAAGAAACGAATTTCATTTCTGTTTTCACGAGGGAAAATCCGGCTCGTGAATACTTCTTCACCGTCATTGATGAAAATCTCAACAGAAGAGGTATCTACAAATAAATGAAACTTAATTTTTTTGGTATTCACAAAGCATTTTCGGATTGTTCCATAAGCTTCTCCAACGGTCTCACCTGAAGAAGAGCGGTCAAGAATGACTTTTTTCTCTACAGTATCATATTTAATGACCGTTTTTTCATCATCACCGGCCCTGAATTCAATACCAAATTCAACGGCATCGTTGTTTTCAAATTCACATACCATTTCATAGGATACTCCTTTGAATTCTTCATACATGTTCTTGGTGTTCTTCAAAACACCTTTTACTTCAGTTTCCTGCCTGCGTAGAGCTTGAAGTTCCTGCACTGGCCGCTGAATCAGTTTGCCGTTTCGAACAGATAATTCTCTGGGCAGTGTTAAACAATGCGCCCAGCCATTTTTGTCTGTGGGTAGGTCGATTTCAGGCAAGCCCATCCATCCGACAAGGATACGCCTTCCGTCAGGATTAACCATTGTTTGCGGCGCATAAAAATCAAAGCCTCTGTCAAGCTCCTGAAAAGAGCCATGTGATAATGAGTGGGTTATTGTATCTAGCTTGCTGCCAATAACATAACCGGATTGATAAATATTGTGGTAAAGGTCTCCCTTGGGCTCCAAACCTTGTGGAGAAAACATCAGTACACCATAGTTTTGCAGTTCAAAATAATCTGGGCATTCCCACATATATCCAAAAGTTCCAAGGTCAGTTTGTAACTCTCCTTCAAATGTCCAGTTTACTAGATTGGAGGAACGATATAGGACAACACATCCTGTTTTGTCTTTCCGCTGTGCACCGATTACTGCATAAAAGGTATCATTTTCTCTCCAAACTTTCGGGTCGCGGAAATGATTAGTATATCCTTCTGGTACGTCCCGAATGAATGGATGGGTCAATTTTTCAATTTGTCCCGTTTTCTCCATGATGGCGATACATTGATAGGGATGTCTTTGCCAATTCTCATCACGGGTGTTGCCGGTATAAAATAAATATAGTTTTCCTTCATATTCAATAGCACTTCCGGAATAGGCTCCATGGCTGTCATAATAATCATCCGGTGCGATCCCGATGCCGGCATTTTCCCAAGAAACAAGATCTTTTGATTTCGTATGATACCAATACTTCAACCCATGTACAGGACCAAGTGGAAACCATTGGTAGAATAAATGGTACTCGCCATGATAAAAAGAGAAGCCATTAGGGTCATTAAGTAGGCCGGATAAAGGCTGTATATGAAAGGTTTGTCGCCATGTGCATTCATTTACTCTTGTTTGCAAATTTTGCAGCTCTACCTGATTAACATCTTCAACGCGGCGATAACGCTGTTCTTTTGTCCATCCCATGTGATCAGACTCCTTTAAAAAATCAGAGGACTGTTCCTTGTTTCGAACAGCCCTTTTCATATTAATAAATTAGGCTGCTTCTTTTCGAGAAAGGGCAGCAACTTTTTTATCTGTCCGATTTGCTAAACTGAATGTTGCGATAAAGGCAACAGCAAAGGAAATGGCCATACCAATTATATAAAAGATAATTGTATCTGTTTTTATGGAAATAATCCCTGGTAGACCTGCAGCACCAAGTGCAATCGCCTTTACTTTGAAGAAGGTGACGAAAGCAGAGGCCACTCCTGAACCTATAATTGCTCCAATAAATGGATACTTCAGTTTTAAGTTAACACCGAACATTGCAGGTTCTGAAATCCCTAAAAGAGCCGAAATACCCGCTGCAGATGCCGTACCTTTTGTTTTTTTATCTTTCGTAATGAAAGTAACTGCAAGGGTTGCTGCACCTTGAGCAATATTGGACATTGCTGCAATTACGAAAATAAAAGAGCCCCCAGTTTTTGAAATATCAGAAAGTAATTGTGTTTCTACAGCAATAAAGCTATGATGCATACCTGTGATAACGATTGGTGCGTAAAGAAGTCCAAATATAGCTCCTCCGATAAAACCAGTTCCATCATATAAGAAGATGAGACCGTCTGTTAATAAGTTCCCTGTAGCACGAGTAATCGGTCCTACTACTGTGAACGTTAAGATACCAGTAATAAAAATTGTCAATAATGGTGTTAGAATATTGTCTAGTGCGGAAGGAATGACTTTTCGCAAATACGTTTCTATTTTTGCTAAAATAAAGGAAGCAACAAGTACTGGCAACACAGTGCCTTGATATCCGATTTTTTCAATTTCAAATCCGAAAATATTCCAGACCTGAATTTCACCGCTTACTAAGGCTCCTCCGTATCCCCAACCATTCAATAAGTCAGGGTGAACCATTAGCATTCCAAGTGTAGCACCCAAATAAGGATTTCCGCCAAACCGCTGTGTGGCAGAGAAACCGATTAAGATTGGAAGGAATACAAATGCTGCGTTGGCAAATGTATTAATTAGAGCTGCTAAATCTGCGAATCCCGGGTTAGCTTCGACAATGGATTGCCCTGCGATAAATAAGTCAGGTGCTGTGAGCAAGTTGTTAATCCCCATCAATAGACCGCCGGCAACAATTGCAGGAATAATAGGAACAAAAATATCAGAAAGCATTTTTACAAAGCGCTGAAGCGGATTCATTTTCTTCGAACCAGCATCTTTTACATCTTTCGTCGACATTTCAGTAAGTCCAGTTAGCTTTGAAAACTCTTTGTATACTTCATTAACAGTTCCCGCACCGATAATAATCTGGTATTGTCCTCCAGTTGAATATGTTCCCTTTACTGCATCCATCTCATCTAGTTTTGCTTGATCGACTTTATCTTCATCATGTAAAGCTAAGCGGAGCCGAGTCGCACAGTGTGCTGCAGCTGCCACATTTTCTTTCCCGCCGATTGCCTCCAATATTTCCTGAGATACTTCTTTATAATTCATAATGATCCTCCTTTTAAACGTTTATAAACGCCGACTTGGAACCGGTTCCGTTTGAATTCAAAAAAAACATATGAATATATTAAGCAACGGAACCGGTTCCAGTATAAACCAAAAAAATATAATATCAACAAGTTGATTCACAGAAACCGGTTACATTTTAGAAGGGGAATATTTGGTAACCAATTTCATTTTGATTATAATCGGTGTGGTAAACGATTGTCAACGCTTTCTCTTTCAATAATTTTATATTTTGATAGAGATAATTTTGGTAATTCTTCCCCGTTAACAAGCTTTACGATACTTTTAGCTGCCATTTGTCCTGCTTCTTTGTAGTAAAATTTCGCTGTAGTTATGCCTGGGTGTATCATCTCTGTTACTTCATAACCTCCAAATCCAGTGATCGACAAGTCTTCTGGGATTTTTAAACCTCTTAAATAAGCTGCTTTCAAAGCACCAATCGCTATATTATCAGTTGCACATACGATAATAGAGGGAGTGAATTCCTCAATAATAGAGGGGACATTGATTAATGCATCTGTTATGCTGAAGCTTGTTTCATAATACCTTACTTCACAGTCTGGTTTTTCATCTATCGCCCGCTGAAATCCTTTTTTTCGCATGACTCCTACAGCAATATCTTTTCCTGTTACGCCCAAAAAAGCAATCTTACGGTGACCTTTTTCCAGCACATGTTTTCCGAGATCATATGCTGCTTCATAATCATTGTGTATGATGCTGTGAATTGTTTCATGCTGCTGACCAACCAGTAAAACGGGCAAGTGCAGCTCTTTGAAGGCCTCTAAATGGGCGTCTGTAACTTGGGATGGAAGCAAAATCATTCCCGCAACCTTTTGCTTAGCCAGTGTGTAAATATTTTCAATTTCCCGATCTAAATCCTGACCGGTATTTGAGATCAGCATTTGATAATTTAGTTCTCTTAATTGTTCATCAATGCCAATTAACGTATGAGAAGAAGCATACGAATCAAGTCTCGGTACAATGGTACCGATTATATTAGTTTTCTTTGCTTTTAAACTTTGAGCGAAGGCATTAGGAGCATAGCTGGTTTCATTTATCACTCGTTCGATTTTATTTTTCGTTGCCTCACTAACAGAACCATTATTTAGATAACGTGAAACTGTACTCTTAGCAACTCCGGCAAGCTTCGCGATATCAGTAATTGTAACCAAAGCATTCATCTCCGTCTTTATATGGATTTATTTATTATACACCAATATGTTTAGTAAATTAAGAGGTGAATATAGTTGATTATTTAAACAGGAAATTTTACAACGTTATCATTGCAAATTTAAATGTAAACACATTCACGTCCAAGTAGGAGGTGAAAAATATGGAAATTAGTAAAGAGGTTACATTTATACAATGATAAATAGAACTAACCATTATGAGAAAAAAATCCTTTCTTTTCTATTTAGCTCTCTTCCTAAATGGGTATAGCACTCCATCAAACCCAATTACGAAACATTTCGTATACTTCCTGATTAGTTTTAACATTACCAAGAAATACACCCATATGTATAATAGTATTCTTTATCACTAAATAACGCTTGAAACTCCTTATCATCTGCGAAATCATTAAAAAACAAGTCCATTGAACTGTCTTTTCTTACCCAAGCAATTGCTTCTATATATGGAGTGAACTCATATTTCCAATTATCTACATGAAGGTGATTACCAGTATAGTTTTCATCATTAAAATAATCTTGATTATTCATTGACTTACCCCCGAAAACTCAATTATTAGCAGAAATATATCATAGGACTTATTGTCCTAACCTGCCCCGTTGCAGCATAAGGGTACTTTCTTTCTAATTTGAATGTATGATCTAATTGATTTAATTAACTTTTTTCGTTTTTTCTCTTTATACTGAAAAAAGAGGAAAAATCATACATTAAATCGTTGGTACATAAGGATTTTATAGCCGGATTTTTTGAATAGAGAAGAAAGGTCGATGGAGATGACGCAACCAAAAGATGTGCAGCCGATCCGTGATCAGCAGCAGTTAGAAGATATGAAATGGGCGCTGAAGCGCCATTGTTCGGAGCGTGATTATATCCTTTTTGTGGTAGGCTGCGAGACCGGTCTGCGTGTCGGGGACCTACTCAAGCTCACCACGAAGCAGATCCTGGACCTTAAAAGCAAACAACACAAGATTCTATGGGTTAAAGAAGGCAAAACGCAAAAAATCCGCGATATGTATATCGCGAATTGCTTCCAGGAGGTCTATGAATACTCCAAAAACGTCCAGAGTCCCTATTTATTCCCGTCCAGGAAGGGAGAACGTCCGATTCCCCTAATCAGGCCTACAGACAGCTAAATAAGACCGCAGAGTTCGCTGGCGTAGTACAGTGGGCAATCATACCTTACTTAAAACGTTTGGCTATTGGTTTTACAAAGCTATGAAGGATATTGCCATGTTGCAACGGATCCTACATCATTCCCATCCATCCGTTACCCTGCGTTATATTGGCATTACGGAAGAGGAAACGAATAACGTATTGAAAACATTTAGTGTCTTTCACTAAGGCTATTTTAAAGAAAAATAACAATCAAAAAAGTTCGTAAAAGTTTACTTTTTCGAACAGTAGTAACAATGCTATACCGCCCATTTCGGAAATTTTATACGCTAAGAGAATTCCAACCTGAAAAGTCGATCTCCTTAAGGAATCTACTTTTTTTACTTCTTCTGAACAGAGATGGAGACTATTGTGTCATTTTCCTAATTAGAGCATAAGGTGATATAACCCATTTAATTAATTTCCTCCTCTAAAAACAAAATGAGGAGATGTTTGTATGTCACGTTGTGAATCAAGTTGTGATGACGGTAGAGGATTTGGCGGAGGATTCGCCTTTATAGTCGTTTTGTTTATACTCTTAATCATTGTTGGAGCTAGCTGTTTCGGTGGCGGTGTCCAATGCTGTCCTGCCCCCGTTCATGGATATGGCGGTTTCTGCTAAAAATGAAAAAAGCCGACCTTTATTGGTCGGCTTCTTCAAGTTGGGGTAGCGTCCTGACGTTACCCCTACATAAAGTTTAGTGAAAATAGATTTAAAATGATCTAAGATACTTGACTGCCGTCTCAGCATAAATCTCGGCAGATTCAACTAAGTTCTCCACTGAAACCCGCTCATCGTACCCATGGATAGTGTGTTCCAGCCCTGGACCGTAAAGGACGGTATCAATGCCATGGCGCCGGAAGTGACTGGCATCACTTGAACTCAGCAAAAGTACGCTGAATACGGGTTCCTCCCTTCCGAGGACACGCTGGATTCCCAGTTCTATTTCCCTCACAATTGGACGATTCTCTAAGGTCCAGTTCGGGTTAGTACAGGGTACCATTGGCTCTACAACCGCATCTGGCGCTACAGCACTAACAAGATTCCTAGCGACATCAAGTACAAACTCGGGCTTCATACCGAATGGAACCCGGGTATCCACTTTAATGATACACTTGTCTGCGACGACGTTCACATTTGTTCCACCCTGGATTACACCTGGATTGTAAGAGGGACGATAAAGTAACTGTGACAGTAAGGGATTTCCTAGGAACCACTCAGTATTGTACAAAAGTTGACCAAGCTCTGCCGGAGGCGTTGCCTTGAGCTCCAATAGCTTGGTTAGTGCTTCGACCGCGGCTGCCCCTCTTCGTACGGCGGAGATTCCATAAAGCGGTTGTAGGCTGCCATGCCCTGTCTGACCTGGTATGATCACCTGCATCCATGCCTCGGCCTTTTCACCGGCATTCGGATGGTGGGGGTCCGTTGGTTCACCAATCAGACAAGCATCACCCTTAATCAATCCTTGATCCAGGAGCGAAGCCACCTCAATGCCGCCAGTCTCTTCATCCGGAGAGGCAATAACTCCTAGGCTACCTTTCAAATTAAGAGTGGGGGCGAACTCCTGAAGTAGTCCCGCCACAAAAATCAGTGCTGCCAAGCCTCCTTTCATATCGGATGCTCCCCGACCCAAAAGCATACCTGCTCTGACTTCTCCTGAGAAAGGATCGAAGGTCCAATGTGAACGATCGCCTGCAGGTACGACATCTGTATGTCCGCAAAATAGGAGCCGTGGACCAGGTATCCTGGTTAAGGGAGCATCACAGACCACGGTAACCAGCGCATTTTCGCTACGGCGGTGCTCGGTAATCAAGAACCCTTTTCCTGCTAGGTATCGGCTAATATGGCGTCCCATTTCTGCTGACCGCTTCTTAAACTCGGGCGATGGATTTTCAGATGGAATTCGAATAAATGAAGCAGCAAGTTCGACTAATTCCTGTTGCCTTGACCTTATCAGCTGCCGGATCATTCTGGTACTCATATAAATACATCCCCTCCATGTCCGGCATCAGCCGCAGTATTTCTATACTATTCTATGTGCTGTTCTTAGATCATATTTCTAGGGTTAAAGGTGGGGAAACATTTGATAAGTGTTATTTAAAGTCGCGTTCAATGCTTTAGTTAAACTTAATTAGCCAAAGATATATAGGGGTAACGTCTTGAAAATGTGCCTAACGTTGTAAATCCGCATTTTCCTGACGCTACCCCATCGCCATCAAGCTAACAATAACGAGTTACCCCAAAACGATAAAAACGAGTAAGATGCATAAAATTTTCGTTCTGGGGGTATTATGATTTCTTACCTTGATGGGCATGTGGCGGTACCCCTACTTTGAAATAAAGTTGCACCATTTGTAAAAAAGATGCGTCGTTTTGAATAAAGTTTAACCATTTATAAAAAAGTCGCACCGTTTTACCCCTTAAGATATGAGTATCTAAAGGGGTGTTTCTATGTCCCATAGAAAAAGAAATAGTTAATACTTGCAACATTCAAACTAGTACTATATAGTTCTAGTTATGACAAAGGTAAAATTAATGAATCAAAAACGTGTGATTGAAGTGGCGGCAACATTATTTTTAGAAAAAGGGTTTGCTTATACAAGTATGGATGAATTAGTGCGTGTAAGCAAAGTATCAAAATCTAATGTGTATTATCACTTTTCTAATAAGGAAGAATTGTTAGAAGGGGTCGTTGATTATTGGATTGAAACGTATCAGCGTGCCATTGATGAAATACTTTCTCAGAACCAATTATTAGTTGAAGATCGTGTCCAGCTGTTTTTAAAGCATTTATCACAGGGAGTTCAGTCAAGGGAGTATAAGGGTAGCTGTCCATTTATTACTCTTTATATTCAAAGTCCTGCACAAGCCACGCACATAAAAGAAAAAATAGGTCTCTTTTTTACAGGATTACAAACGAAAGTCTCTCTATTACTAAAACAAGGAGTAGAAAAAGGGGAGTTTAGAAATACGATTAATATTGACGAGGTAGCGGCACTTTTTATAACGAATCTTGAAGGAGCGCTATTTATTTCAGAAACATTGAAGGATGCAACTGTTATCAAGCAAACAGCAAACCATTTTTTTAACTTGCTTCGATAAGAGAAGCATTTTTTTTACATTGAATTAGTACTATATAGTACTAAAAAGGAGCGCGGATATGAGGACAATATTTTTAACTGGTGGAACAGGCTTTATTGGGAGGCAATTAGTGGAGGAATTAACTAAAGAGGAAGTTATGATTTTTCTTTTAGTTAGGTCAAAAAGTAAGGCAACACGCATTTTTCAAGAAAAAGGTATTGTAAATGAGGCAGCCATGCACTTTATTGAAGGTGATTTAACGAAAACAGATTTAGGTTTAAGTGATGAAGATAAGGATAGGATATTAAAAACGGATGTGATTATTCACGCGGGTGGACCAATGGATATTAAAGCGACAGAGCAAGAGGCAGTTTCTGTAATTTTAAACGGTGCCAAGCATATCGGTGAATTAGCTAAAAGTATTCATCAATTGAAGGGCTTGCAGCAATTTATTCATATAGTAGGTTATATGAGCCCCTTGGATGATAAAAGTAGCATGGTTACGATTGATGTGTTTAAGGAAGGCAACGATTATTTGAAAATAAAAAATTCATATGAAAGAACAAAATTTTTAGCAGATCTTTATATTCGCCAGCAGGCATCTGAAATAGGCTATCCGCTTTCTGTGATTAATCCACCAACTGTAGTCGGCAGTAGTAAAACAGGGAGTACGGAGCAAGTAGCAGGCTTAGGCTTGCTTGTGACGAGTATGCGAAGAGGGCTAATGCCAGTTGTTCCTGGAGGTAAGGGGTATAGATTACCACTTATTTCAAACGATGAGCTAGCGAAGTTTATTGTGCAGGTTTTTAAGCAGGAGCAACCGTCTATTCAAACATATACACTTGTTCAAGACAAACAGCTTGATCCAAATATGTCTGAATTATTAGGAGTTATGTCAGAAAGTATGAATATGGTAGCACCTAAAACCTCTGTACCAATTCCTTTCATGAAGGCACTTATGAAAAGTGGGGTAAGTAAAATAACACAAATTCCATCGGATGGACTGAACTTTATTACAAATAGGAAGTTTTCAAATGATTCATCGAAAAAAATCATGGGAGGGGATTGGTTTAAGAAGACGAGTGTAATGAAATTTTTCCCAGCCGTCGTAGCGGATTTGGATTATCGCTTGATGTATCAAAATGACCAGCATAATCATGCATTTGAACGAACATTAATCGGAAACACTGTCATTTATCAAATACAAGGAGAGGGTAAGCCGTTTATTTTATTACACGGTTTATTGAGCGATGGAGAGGATTTATTTCCTTTAGGACTAGAGCTTCATGAAAAAACTGGTCAACCGGTATGGATCCTGGATCTTCCAGGTTTAGGACGTTCCCCTTTTAAACGGGAGAAAAACCTTCTGGATCTCTATTTGAATGTAGTGAAAGAGTTAATGGGGGAAGCTACTAATGGTGCACATTTGATTGGCCATTCCTTCGGTGCGGTAATTCTTCTGGAAGCATTAGTACAAGAGTACATTGATACGAAGAATACTATTACTTTACTTCAGCCACCTGTTGCAAAAAGAAATTCTAACTCGTTTAATGCTCCTCAATTTATGAACAAATGGGCGTTGAAATTGGCAACTGCTAATTTGATAGAGCGATATTTATTAGGTAATGGTCTGTTTGAAAGTACGGAGAGCATTCCGGAACATTATATTGCCAAAGTAAGTAGGAGCTTTACTTCGCCTAGAATTTTAAATACAACGGTTCAGCTTAACAGTTTTCTATTGAAAGACTATCAGGGTGATTTTAATAAAGTACAAAGGTATAATCTTCATATTATTTGGGGAGATCATGATAGAAGCTATTTTGCTCCATTGCATCTTGGTAAGGTTGATATTGTTCCATATGGTCATCATTTCCCTCTTAGCCATCCGAGGGAAACGGCTGATTTGGTTATAAAAAATAGTAGTACTAGCAGATGATAGTGTGGGGTAAATACAAAAAAAGTGTGTAGTAAGATTGTTCGTTCAAAGTTTGGTTTAACATCATCGATTGTCCTGTATCCAATAATAAAAGAAAATAGTATTTTTTGCTTGGATTAGCTTAATCATAGCTGCATTATCATATTGCTTCTTATGTATTTTCTATTAGGGGTAGTACCACATGCCCATCAACCTAAATTACTAGATACGAAATGATCCTTGTTTAAAAACTAGCGAGTGATGGAAAAGTAGCCATGCCAAAAAAGCCTATTAAAACGAGATTTTTTTGCTAGGCAGCTTGTCTATTCTTCACTGTCGTTTCATACACAACCCCTAGAATATCAAAGACGGTCATCTTCTTATACCGATGACATTTACGACCGTTCTTTTTGAGCAGCTGATAAAGGCGATGCAGAATTTTCAAAAGTTCTTTTGTGCCAACTGCTATCGCTTGAAACAGTAACGGAAAGTAATCTTTAATCATATAAATTGCTTTGTATTCACTCAGCTCCTGCTTTTTCTTTTCAAGCAGAAGCTGTCGCATTTGAAACATCGTAGAAGAACAGAGGAGAATGCCAATGAGTTGTCCATATAAATGGCACTCTAGGCGTTCTCTTTTAATGTTTTTACATTCATCTATTTCAAAGAATGACTTCCACGTTTTAAACAAAATCTCAATCTGCCAACGAAGTGAGTACAATGAATGCACGTAATTCGTCGGTATTTCTTCTAGCGACGTGTTCGTGATATATACATTCATGCCCATTAAACGTTTACTTTTATACTTCATGACAATACCTTTCTTCTTTTCACGTATCGCTTGGTTTTTCAGTCGTGTTTGCGTTTGATCGTCAGTTAAACGATGGATAATGACACGTGCCGGAAGCTTCTGATTTTGGCCAATGTATGCCTCGGAGATTTCCATCGTTTCACCAGTAGTTAGACCAGACATCATTTGTGTCATATCAAGCTGGATGTATTCTGTTTGCTTTTTTAACGTGCCATTTTTGAAGTATTTTGGCTCAGGGTTCTTGATATAAATGCGTGTATTCAGCTTCAACCGCGAGATATAGTAAGCCTTTTTATCATGAATGACTTGTAAGTCTCCTAAATCGAAGTAACCAAGATCACGCAAACATAAATCGCCCTCCTCTACGGTTTCAAGGCAGATTGTACCGTATGTTTTATCATTGTTCTTTCCCGGTCCTAGCTGCACGTTTAAAAATTGGCCACTCAGTAAATCGTATTCCAATTGGATTTTCAAGCCTGCCGAATTACTACTCCCACCAGAGCCTTGATAATCGGTGGCGAAGGAATCAGGTAGCTGAAACACAGTTGCATCTAAAATCCGAATGCGTTCGAAAGATGAAATCATGTGTGAAGATAGTGAATGTGTCGCACAGAGTTTTTGTGTTAGGAGTGAAGTAAAGACTTCTCGGAGGAAAGCGACAGCTGTTGGATTAAAGCGTTGATTGAGTCCCTCTTGGCTCATTAGTACACCCGTCGAAGCCTCTAACCGACTACATAGTTGCGTAAGCGATGTACTAGCGACTTCTTGGCTGAGCTAAACGCAAAGGGCGATGAGTTCATTTGCTTGAAACTTACTAGATCGCTGCACAAAACCAACTTGTTTGGCGATTTCTTGTAGGACTAATGGAGATAGAAATCGTTGTAATTCTTGTGCGAAAAGTGAAAGTTCACTGGAGATGATAGGATTCATAAAAAACACCATCCTTTCTCGTAAACTTCTTACGATAAGCATAGCGTTTTTCCATTTTTGGGGGTATTGTTTTAACTTAGCTTGATGGGCATGTGACGTTACCCCAAATTGAAATCAACTACAATCGACCAAATTGGCGTGATGCTTGTTTAACTAACGCACTCGTTAGCTTAAGTACAATAATTCACAATCTTACTTTTTTAGATAAAAACTATGACTAAAAGTTTTATATTGTATAAATATTTTAAATATGTAAAAAAGCTTACTCAAAGAGTAAGCTTAACCTCTATAAACACTATCACATGTTGCAGGTTTTGGTTCATAAAAACAATGTTCTTTAAATTGACCAGTTTGAGGTTGATCATACCATGTTGGAGGGCATGGAGCATGTGGATTAAAATACCAAAGGGCATATCTAGCCGGATGCTGTCTCCAGTGCTTCAAATTCTGTTCTGCTAATCTTCTTTCAATACCTCTCGCTCTTTGATAAAATACATTCCCTTTTTGAACAGCTTCAAAAGAATAATTTCCTCCTTGTACTTGATAAATGACTTGTGGAATTGTTCTTAAACCTTTAAAGTCTAAACAATTAGCTACAAGACGATTTACAATTACATTTCCAACATATAACATTCCTTGTTGTCCTTCTCCTTCGGCTTCTGCTCTCATCATCCTTGCCATTAAGTCAACGTCTGAACTTCGGTAGCTTGCTCTTGCCATTTTTTCCACCCCAAAAATATTATATGAAAAATAGCCTACAGCCATGTCTTTATTTATGTAATAAAAAGTGCTTAGTTATAATAACTTACAGCTTTTAAGTAAAATGAAAACTATTGCATTCTTTTTTCCCTTTATTCAACTAAACTGCCCCTTTAGTTGAACAAGAAATTCAATCTTTTTTCTTTATGTAGAAGAAAAAAATCATAATTAATAACCAAAAACCCCATACCTCAAAAACACCCGATGAAGACCACATTTCACTTATCCCCGGAGTATTAAAAGTAATATACGTAAGAATAAATGAAACTACAACCAACAATATTTTTAATTTCACTTTTTACACCTACCCCAAAAGTCTACTTCTGATATATTACATTTTATAGAATTGATGCCAATATTTATTAAAATAAATAAAATAATTTTATTGAACTAAACTGCCCCTTTAGTTCCATAAGAACAAACTGACTTAGAGACAGCTCCGATCTTCAGCTAAGGCACCCGATAGTTTAAGTACATTTCTTCACAATCTTATTTCACTATGTTGATAAATAATCAGTAAAAGCAACTTTCACAAAAATGGAAAGTTGCTTTTTTTTTTTAGGGTATCTTGGTTATGATAACAGAATAATAACAGGAGGGCTGTGGACATGCTGAAAAAAAAGATGAAAATCGAGGTTATTCAAAAAGTATTAGACAATTGGAGGGGGTTCTTTTTACCTTACCAAATGGCCCTACATGAATTAGAAAGTGATTTCAAGGTTATTGACTTAGAATGGAAAACACAACATGGCTATTCTCCTATTGAACATATGAAAACACGTATGAAAAAATTAAGTTCTTTGGTGGAGAAAATACAAAAAAAAGAAATTCCTTTAACACAAGAAGCGGTGAGGAATGAAATAAGAGATATTTTGGGAGTTAGAATTGTCACAAGTTTTATTGATGACGTATATATGTTGAAGGAGCATATCGAGCAACGTGAAGACATTCGAATGATACGCGTAAAGGATTATATTCAGGACCCGAAAATGAGCGGATATAAAAGTTTGCACCTGATTGTAGAAACCCAAGTCATCTTATCCAACGAAATAATATGGGTTTCTGCAGAAATACAAATTCGTACTTCCGCTATGGATTTTTGGGCATCCACCGAGCATAAACTAAACTATAAATATCAAGGCGAGACTATACCAGAGGATGCTCAAAAGCAGCTAATTGAGCTTGCCAAAGCTTCTTCCTTAATGGATAAAGAAATGTCAAGATTAAGAACAAAATTACTGGCCAATTAAGCAAACAATCGTGACACCTTTCTCATTTCAACATTAAGTCAATCTGACAAATAAAAACACTTAGTCTTAGAATCTAAGGGTTTCATCCTTGTTCCGTCCAAAACGATCCAGTGAATGAATGTAAAGAACATCCCCTTTCCGGATCATTCGTTTTAACAATTGATATTGTTCTCGTTCAAAATTTTTCCCACTTTGTTTATCCATACTTTAACGGACGTTAAAAGTAGTTGATTTTATAAAAAAATGCCCCGTTCGCAAAAATGTACTTTTACGAACGACAGGAACAACGCTATACCTCCCATTTCGAAAATTTTATACTCTAAGAGAATTCCAACCTAAAAAGTCGCTCTCCTCTACGTGAACTGACCCCATAAAGTTAGACAGGTTATTTCGTTAGGCAGCGCGTTGGGTATGAACTCGGTATTGTACCGGGCTCATACCTTTCAATTTACCTTTATCATATGTCACAGTTTTTGTTTAAAAAGAGGGAGCAAGACAAAAAATGTATGATTATATAAAGAATCATACTTTTAAAAGGCCACCAATTGTGTGGGGTGTTGAGAAGGTATCTTGCTGAAAAGATCGAGACTTATCTTTTTATTCAGCTAAGCCAAGTGAGTATCCAAATGTTTTAAAAATTTCTGCTGGAGATTACTGGTGTATCCAAAATAACGGCTGGTCTATTGATTCTGCTACTGAAATTTTTAGTGAGGAATGGATATCTGATGACGAGTTTTTTGTTACCGAATCTGAAATTTATGGGAATAATAAACTCTATCATCAATTGAAAAAAGCACCTCGAATAAGAAAAACATAGGGAGGTTTTAGTCTTCCTATGTTTCCATTCATATTATTTATCTGTTTGTTTTTGCTTCTTTTTCAAATACTCCGCACGTATTTTTTCAAGGTGCTGCTTTTTATCAAATTTGGCAGGCGCCTGTTTTTCATGAAACTTTGTCACAGCTACCTTACCTTTGGTATCCAATTGATATTTTCCCACTTTGTTCACCTACTTTTCTTGTCTTTAAAGAGAATCTATTCATTAAATATAATATACCTTATTTTACTGAAGTAAACCTTATTACTTTATTAGTGTACTGCTACCTTTGCATATATCAGTAAAAACATTAAAAACTTAGTAAAATAATTCATCTAATTGTTCGGAAAATAAGGTATAAAATATTAAAACAATCTAAGTCTACTCCATCTTTTAAATGGTTCATAATGCTAATAACCAATACGTTCTCGATGATTTCAAATTTAGGTTTCTGAGGGGAAATATTGTTTTTTTGCACAGTCTTTTTACTACTTGTTTAAAAAAATCTACATCCCCAATATTTTTCTCCAAAAAATCACCCCATGTTATTAACTTTTCTACTTATATCCATCTTAATCCAAATATTACCTTATCCGACTAACCTGCCCCTTTAGCATTCCTGTAGATCGTTAAATATCAGGTTTGAAAAAAATAGAGCCCCTCAGTAAGATACGAGTATAGAGACCAATCTAACTCAAAATCTTAAGGAGGAAGCCCTACTATGAATTTTAACCGAGATGTGATCGTTAAGCGTCTTGTTAGCTCCATCAACCAAATTAATCGCTGGGTGGATGTTGTCTTTCCCGAGTTCCGGGAAGTGTTTAAAGACGTATCATGTAAAGGGGCAATCGCAACCCTACGCCTCTTTCCTACCCCAGCTGAATTATGTTCCTTACAGCCTCAAGATATCGTAACCGGGTGGAAATCATGTATGAAGCGACATTCCGGGCATAAAAAAGCCCATTCCCTGCATGCGTTGGCCAAGCGTTCAATTGGTACGAAACAAGCCCTTGATGCGTATAAACTTCACTTGGGACAGTTATTAGAGGAATATGATCTCGCTTCATCCCAACTCGAAAGAGTGACGCAAGAAGTCACAAACGTCTTGGAACAGATTCCATTCGTTAAGCCATTACTTGCCATTAAAGGAATCAGCGAGATTTCACTAGCGGGCATCTTAGGAGAAGTTGGAGATCTAAGTGGGTTCGCTCACGGGAATGCGCTCCTTCGTCATGCAGGATTGCATCTAGCTGAAGCAAGCTCTGGGAAGTGGAAAGGCCAAATTGTTCTTTCCAAACGTGGAAGATCACGCCTGCGGCGTTACCTTTTCCTTGCGACCATGAGTCTGGTGATGAATAACCCTGAGTTTAAAGCCCTACACTCGAACA